>JAQIBZ010000283.1 GCA_027858815.1 Desulfobacteraceae bacterium | reverse complement strand
AAATAAAAAGGGCCCATTTACCGGATACCCCGCATAAAGAACAGCCCCAGCAGCGGGATATCTTTCGTTCCGCAGATCCTCGTGTCATTATTAAAAAAGCGGCTGCTCTACTTGATTGTGATCCGGAAGAATTCGTTGCATCCGGAAGAATGTATGGGACGGCTAAAATAAACAGGGATTTATTGATGTATTGCATCTGGGAATATGGGGTGTACACAAACGAGGAGATCGGCAACCTGTTCCATGTCACTTATTCTTCTGTCAGTAGAAATGTTTCGTCTTTCAGAGTAAAATTGAGTGATGATAAAATATTGAAAAGATTGTATAATAAGATTAAATCACAAATCAAGATGTGACACCACATGTCGCACTAATTAGGCAGCAACTAAAACAATGACTGATTTCACTGAAAAGCAATGCCCAAAATGTGGCCAACAGTTAAGAGTCCCTAAACACATCGGCGGGATGGTTATGGTTTGTCCTTCATGTGGGAACAAGTTTTACTCAGATTTTAAGCTGGGTGGTACTAAAAGAAGTGAGCATAGAGGAATTTTGACAACTATTTTCGAGATGCCCTATGACACCATGATGCGTATCTGGCGATATTTTACGTCAAGGTGAGAGGAACCGGTGTCAGGTCCTGAATTGTGAATTAAGGCGCAAGTCGATGGTTGAATTAATTCACAATTCAAGATCTGACACCTTTAATTCTAGTGCATGTTTTTCTGAGTATTACCCATCCGGTAATGGCAGCTAATATGGAAGCACTGAGAATGCCAATTTTTGCGAAGTAGAGATTGGAAACATCCGTAAAAGCAAGGTTTGCGATTAACAGGGACATGGTAAATCCAATACCGCCAAGCCAGCTGACACCGTAAAGCTGCCGCCAGGAAACACTGTGCGGCAGGGAAGATATATTTAATTTGATCATCAGCCAGGCGCCTAAAACAATTCCCACCGGTTTCCCCAGCAAAAGACCGGCCATAATACCGATAGATACGGGATGGGTGACAATGGTACCCGGATCCCCGTTAAGATTGACACCGGCATTGGCAAGGGCAAATAAGGGCATGATAAAATAGGTTACCCATGGATGAAGCCTTTGTTCTGTCGAGATAAGCGGAGATTCAACTTTTCTGCAAATGGCTTCGATTTCAGACATGATCGAGTGTTGACGCCGATTGTTCAGCAGGTCATCACTGCTAATGTCTAACTGGGCAAGCTCATGCATAAATTTTTTATTTTCCAACATAAAATAACGGGTTGAGAATTTATTTTTTACGGGAATTGTAAAAGCGGCCAAAATACCGGCAATTGTGGCATGGATACCTGAAGTGAGCAGACAAAACCACAAACAGATACCAAAAATGCCATAGAAGGCGATGTTCTTGACGCCCATACGGTTGAGCGTAATCAACAATAAAAAAAATATGGTCCCTGCAAATAGACTTATCCAAACGATTTCTGAAGTGTAGCAAAAGGCAATCACCACGACCGCTCCAATATCATCGACAACGGCTACTGCTGTAAGAAAAACTTTTAATGAAAAGGGAACCCGGTTTCCAAGCAGGGAAAGAACGCCCAGGGCAAAAGCAATATCCGTAGCCATGGGAATCCCCCATCCCGGACTGCCGGCTTTGCCAAAATTAAAAATTGTGTAGATAAGTGCCGGGACAATCATTCCTCCAATAGCTGCGGCAATCGGAAGGGATGCCTGCTTGAAAGAAGAGAGCGCGCCTGCCAAAATCTCCCGTTTGATCTCCAGACCGATAACGAAAAAAAAAATTGCCATCAACCCATCGTTGATCCAGTGAATCACTGTTTGTGAAACGATCACAGTCCCGATCTGGAATGCCACATCCATTTGCTGAAGGTTTATATATAAATCATACCAGGGTGAGTTTGCCCAAACCAGAGCAATTAGCGTAAATATCAGTAATAGAATACCTGCAAATTCTTCCCTTTTAATAAAGTTACGAAACGGTACAAAAACTTGAACATATAATGCGTTTTCCAGCATGGCCATCTCCTGAATTCATATACCTAAATTGAGCGTTTTAAATGTTGAAAGAATATTTTTATATTCTAAATTAAGGATATTATCCGATTTTGAGTTTCAAAATCAAATACGCTCAACTTAGGAAATAATCGTATTGCAGCATTGGTTTAGCTTACCGCCTGAATGAACAAAAATTGCAATTAATGTACCATTGATGACACCGATTCAAAGAATCGGCGCTAAATATACCAGTGATGCAGATAAAACAGATTTTTTGTACCCGTTCACGGAATCGAAATTATCAATTTTTCGTAAACTGCTGTTCTGTAGGCGTTTACAGGGTGCCGCAGATGCGAGGCGCCGAACACGAAGACGTACTCGTCGTACTTCAAGTGCCCGGGAACAAAGCAGATGCGGTGCCCTGTGAACGCTTACGATTTTTTATATCGTTCTACTTCCATGCCCTCAAAAATACAGAAGCACTTTACGCCTGGAGTTTCTTAAATCTTCAAAATTTCGAAAATCTGAGAACTCAAATCTTCGAAATTTTAAAGATTGAATTCCTTTCTTTTTTCTAAAAACCATAACCTATCATATAACTACCTTAAATTATATATTATTTTTTATATAATGGTGCTGCATAAAATCTTGGCATGCGTGATGCAATAAGGTGAGATGAACGCAACAGGATTTGAAGAAGTTGGAAGCAGAAGAAGTAATAAAAGATTTCAGCCGATAATTGGATTTTATAATTTTTAATTTGAAGGAGAAGACTTATGGCTAAGAAACTTAAAGAAGTACTGGAAGACGCCGGAATGACCATGGACTTACAATCCGGTGGAGAGGCGCCAGCCGAGATGATCGACCGGGAAATTAAAAGAAACAGCCATCCCAGGGTCGAAAAACTAAAAGAAATTTTCATGGACACCCTCTCCTCTACAGAAAACGAATTCCCGTATTGGTATACCAGAGAATATATGCTCCATGATAGTGAGGTTCCGGTGGTGCGGCGTGCCATGGCACTGAAAGCAGCCTTTTCCCATCTGTCGCCGGTGATCTTCCCGGGTGAACTTCTCGTCATGCACAAGGCCCGTTTTTTTCGAGGTTCTTTCCCCATGCCCTGGCTGTCTGAAGGATTTTACCTGGCCAAAGAAGACGAATTTTATAAGGAAGCAATGGAAAGAGGCGCCTTGAGTGTTGATCTTCACTCAAAATTTGGTCAGGGGGGCGGCAACGTCACCAAGAGTTTTGACAAGGTCATCTCAATTGCCGGCAAATTTGGTATGCGGCAAAAAGAAATTCCGGCCTTGTTGAAACTGGCCCGCATCTGGGAAGGAAAATCAGTGGACGATTTGGGCCACAAATATGAGAAGATGGTACCGGAATACAAAACCAAAGAAAAGATCATGAGAAATATCGTCTGCATGTTCGATTCCGGTTTTACCCTGCCGCAAGGACGTGAAGTAATCAACTACTACTATCCCCTTGAATACGGATTCGACGGAATTATTGCCATTGCGAAGGAGATGAAGGACAAGGTTGCCGGCCGGGCAAACGGAGACGGTATGGTGGGAATAAACCGGCTGTATAACTATGAGGCGGTCATTCTTGCATGTCAGGGCATCCAGGCCTGGATATTGAACTATGCCAAAGAGGCAAAACGGCTAGTTAATCAGGAAACAGATGAAATACAGAAAAAAGAATACGCAGATATTGCAGAGCGCCTGGAATGGATCGCCCATCATCCGCCCCGAACCTTTATCGAAGCATTCCAGATGATCGAAACACTTCACCTTGCAGTCCTGAATGAGGATGCAATTTCCGGAATGTCCCCGGGCCGAATCGGTCAGGTCCTCTATCCATATTTTGAGCAAGATATTGCGGCCGGTAGAATCACTGAGGATGAAGTGTTGGAGCTTCTCGAACTGGACCGTGTGGTGAAGACTTCCATTGACTGTTTTGCCTCTGTTGGTGTCGTCGGCGGTGTCCTTTCCGGAAACACTTTCAACACCGTTTCTATCGGTGGATTGAATGAAAAAGGTGCCACAGCGGTCAACCGATTAGAATATCTTGTTTTAGAGGCTGGCGCGACCAATGCCATGCCTCAGTCCACGCTGGCACTTCTTTATGATGAAAAAACACCGGAAGATTTCCTGATGAAAGCCATGGAAGTAATCAAGACCGGTGCCGGATACCCGGCATTTATGAGTAACCGCGTTGCGATGGATTTTTTGCGGAAACAATATGGTCCTGAAGGAATGGATATTGAGGATGCCAGGGCGTGGGCCATTGGCGGGTGCCTTGAAACATCTGCCTGCACATGGAAGACACTCCACTTGAACGGCAAGGAATATATGATCCCCGGCGGATGCGGCCAGCCCACCAGCGTAGGCGTCCACTTCATTTCCATGCCCAAGATTTTGGAGCTTACTCTGTTCAACGGAACCGATCAGCAGACCGGTGAACAGGTTTTTGCAGCTCATGACCGTGAGTTTGAAACATACGAAGAGATTTGGGATCAGTTCAAACTTTACTGGCAGGAAACCTGCGATTGCCTGGCCACCTGCAACAATATCCAGCATGATATCTGGCGTAAGAACAATATGGCAATTATTACCTCCATGTTAAAACCGGACTGCCTGGACACAGGACATTTGATCAATGAACTGGGGTATCGTTACAATGCGACTTTTAACGTGGAAAGCTGCGGAACCATAACGGTGGTAAACAGCCTGGCAGCCCTTAAAAAACAGGTATTTGATGACAAAACAGTTTCCCTGGATACCCTGAAAGAAGCCATG
Organism: Desulfobacteraceae bacterium; assembly: GCA_027858815.1. Taxonomy (GTDB): domain Bacteria; phylum Desulfobacterota; class Desulfobacteria; order Desulfobacterales; family Desulfosalsimonadaceae; genus SURF-3. The sequence continues at coordinate 29,733 of JAQIBZ010000283.1, read as the reverse complement.
AAAGCCAACTTCGGGTTCAAGGATTCCCATGATATTGACTCGTTCTCTCTTGCAGATCAGGAAAAAGGCGAATTGGATAAAGGGGAATGGGATAAACTCCATTTTGCAGCCATTCAAGCGCCCAAGTATGGAAACGATGATTCTTATGCGGACAATATACTGTTGGAATGGGAAAATTTCTTCTGCCCGGATTGTGCCAACTACGAGTCCCTTTACGGCCACACGATGTATCCCTGCCAGATTTCAGTTTCCACCCATGGTGCCATGGGGTCTGCTGCCATCGCAACGGCAGACGGAAGGCTGGCCGGCACAACGTTTGCCGATGCCTCCATGTCCGCCTACCCGGGAACAGACAAAAACGGACCCTTTGCCCTGATGAATTCCGCCTCTATCTGGGACCACAGCATGTCCCAGAACTCTCAGTTGAACATCAAGATTCACCCGTCAGCCATTCAGGGCCTGGAAGGATCCAGAAAGCTGCTTGACCTGATTCGCGGCTATATGCGTAAAGGCGGATTCCATGTGCAGTTTAATATTGTGGATTCAAAAGTCTTAAAGGATGCACAGAAAAATCCGCAAAATTATCGGGATCTCATGGTCCGGGTTGCGGGTTTTACCCAGTACTGGGTAGAAATCGGCAAAGCAGTACAGGATGAACTCATCGCAAGAACTGAATATGAATCAGTATAAAGGAGGAATTTACCATGCAACAGCTTAACTACAGAAATGCTCTCGACTATGCACCCATTGATGTCCGGAAAGGCATTGACCTGATCACCAAAAAAATCGTCAGCGCCGATGCACCGGTTCCGGAAGGGTATCTGCCCTTGCCCAAGTGCCGGATCTGCCAGAATTACAAGCCTGATGACGAATTTACAGGGGTCTGCAATGCATCTATGCATGAACCCAAGTTCATGGCCTATGCAGATATGTGTGCTGTCACCTGCGAAATGTTTGTAGCGTGACAGTCTTGAATTAATTTTCCAGAGAGCGGGACTGCCGCTCTCTGGAAAAAAATCCTAATGCAATGGGTTATTTTATAAACCGCATTTACGAATTAATTGCACAGATCCTTTGAAAATTTGGAGGTACCCAATGAACGATATAAATGAAAAAAAAAGAAGTTTCTACGGCAAGCGGGTGGTTTTGGCCTCCTGGCTGGCAGTATTTTGTCTCTTCGGATATCGGGCAACATTTGCTATTCTCAAGGTCCCCATGAGCGCAGATCTTGGCTGGACCCAGGCCCAGGTGACCCTGGGATATTCCCTGATGATGCTGTTCTATGCAGTAACCGCCTTTTTTGCCGGAATGATATTGGACAAGTGGGGCACCCGGCCCGTGTATGCGATTGCCGCAGTGTTCGGCGGCCTGGGATTTTTCTTAACCAGTATGATCAATACTTATTTCGCCTACCTTTTTACCTTCGGACTGCTGGCCGGAATCGCCACTGGTATGCTCTGGGTAACCTCGACAGTCTCGGTTCGCAAATGGTATGTGGGTAAATCTTATGCCACTATGTGGGGCCTGGCATTTGCCGGGGCACCCATGGCCCAGTTTGTCCTGGCCTATGTGACAAAACACAGCCTGGAAGGCGGAGGCCCTGATGCCTGGAGGGGTGCCATGGTCATTTTATCAGTAATTATCTTTGCGGCTTTGGTACTGGCTGTATTGGTATCCAGAAGGCGCCCGGAAATTTACGGCATGGAACCCTTTGGCGAAATCCCCGGTACAGGGGGTTCAGAAAACGCTGAATACGAATGGGAAGTGAAGGAGGCCTACTCCAGTTACGCCATCTGGGGAGCCATTCTCACTTTTTTAACTGCAATGATGGGTGAATTCCTTATCTGGACTCAGGTCGTCAGCTTTTGGAAAGAAGATATCGGTATGCCACTTTCCAATGCCACAGGGATATATGCGGTGATCGGTCTCATCGGTATCTTCAGCATGCCCATAATGGGCGTTATTGCAGACAAAGTGGTGTCGAAGGTGGACAATGAGGCAATGGGCCGAAAGATTATGCTCATTATCGGCCCCTTCACCGGGGTTTTAGCCTGTTTGTTTCTCCTTCAAAGCGGAACCTCCCTTATTAATGCCTATATAGCCTGTTTTATTTTTGCAATTTACTGGGCTATTGTTCCCGGCGGTATTGTGGGATACACCGGCGCTGTATATGGCAGAAAAACCCTTGGCAAAATCTGGGGGTTGGCCACCCTCATTGTAATGGGAATTGGCCCGTTTACCGGCTCTTTTATAGGCGGCTATCTCAAGGATATCTCCGGCAGCTATAGCTACTCCATCTATTTTGCTATGGGTTCTTTTGTGGTATCCATTTTGTTTGCCTGCAGTTTGCCTCTGGTTGCCAAAAAACAGCATGCGATGACAAGTCATAGGGAAGCATACGTTTAAAAGCAAAACACAAGGGGGTAGGAATTATGCTGAAATCTTTTTCAGGCCAGGATGCCACATCGCCAAAAGAACAAATTGCACAGGAGCTGCGGGCCCTGATTTTTGATATCCAGGCGCATTCGGTTCACGACGGCCCGGGTACCAGAACAACCGTATTTTTAAGCGGCTGCCCGCTCCACTGCATATGGTGCTGCAACCCGGAAGGCCTTGCGCGGGTTCCGGTGATTATGTGGAAAAAATCCAAATGTGTGTGCTGCGGAGAATGCATAAAGGCATGCCCCCATAAGGCGATTTCCATTGCCGATGACGGCAAAACCTTACTTCACGATCGGAAATTTTGTGACGAATGCAACACCCATGAATGCGTGGACGTCTGTCTGCATGAGGCACTCTCCCTCACAGCAAAATATTACACGATAGATGATCTGATGGAAATATTTAAAAGGGATCGCCAGTTCTGGGGCGCTCATGGCGGCGTGACGTTCAGCGGCGGGGAACCTTTTTTTCAGCAGGCGTTTATGCTCTCAATTTTAAAAAAATGCAGGGAGCAGTATATCCATACAGCCGTGGAGACCACCACCTGCGTTCCCACTAAATATTTTATGGAAGCCATGAAATATGTGGAGTGGGTGTTTAGCGATTTGAAACACATGAACCCGGACCGGCACCGTGAACTTACCGGTGTGGACAATCGTCTGATTCTTAAAAACACCCGGCTTTTGGCCGAGGATCCTGATTGGAACGGTTTTTATATCATCCGCATTCCCATCATACCGGGAATCAATGATTCCAAAGAAAATATTACAGAGACAGCCGAATTTGTTCGTTCATGCGGCCTGGAAGCCATCAATATTTTACCCTTCCACCGCCTCGGCGAATCCAAATACCGGCAAATGGACCAGGAGTACAGGTTTAAGGACATGAAACCGCCCAGTGAAGAACACATGAATCAGATCAAGAAATGGATTGAAAAAACAGGATTGGTTTGTTTTAACGGGTACAAGACACCCTTTTAATTATTTTAAGGAGGACAATAATGGCCATTGAACAAATTACGATATTTCTCGAAAACCGGCCGGGAAGACTCTCACGCATCACATCAGCCCTTTCCGAGTCCGGAATTCCAATCACGGCCATGGTCTTGACCGATACAGCTGATTTCGGCATATTGCACCTGATCGTGAAAGAAACAGAACGTGCACTATCCGTCTTAAAAGACCAGGGTTTTGCAGCAAAAAAGACCCCGGTGGCGATTGTGGAGGTGAAAGAAAATCCACAGGACATCAACCGAATCATGATGCTGTTTCGCGAGGCTGACATCAATATTGAGTATATGTATGCCTTTACCAGCCAGGAAAAAAATATCCTCGTTCTTCGGTACGACAATTTGGAAAAGGGTCTCGACATCCTGGCAAGCAACGGGATATCGATCATGACCGGCGATTTATAGCAACAAAATAAGATCAAAACATTTACTTACCGAAATGCCACTCCACACGCGGCATCGCAAAGGTAATGAATGGGAAAATAGGAGAAAAAAATGCTCATTACAGAGATACTGGCAAGAAACGCCCGAATGTACGGCAATGAAACGGCCCTTGTGGAACGGATTCCCGCCCTGGAACAGCGTACGGAAATCACCTGGGCCCGGTTTGACGCCCTGGCAAACCAAACTGCCCGGGGATTAATTGAAAGGAACATCAAAAAAGGTGACAAGGTGGTACAGCTCATGACCAACTGTCTGAACTGGCTTCCCATCTATTTCGGAATATTACGAACCGGTGCCCTGGCAGTACCCTTAAATTTTCGTTTTGAGGCCGGAACAATCAGTTACTGCACTCAGGTTGCCGAGGCGAAGATGATCATTTTTGGTGAGGAGTTTATCGAACGCATAGATGCCATCCGGCCGGACCTCGAGCCCGGCGTCTCTTCGTATATTTTCACCGGACCTTCTGAAAAAACACCGGACTATGCAGAATCCTTTGATACCGTTACCGCAGATCAAAAATCAGATGATCCAAAAGTGGATATCTGTATTACCGATGACGCAGCGCTTTACTTTACTTCCGGAACCACGGGTGATCCCAAGGCCGTGCTTCATACGCATCGAACGCTGGAAGCTTCTGCGATTACCGAAAATCGCCACCATAACCAAACCCATGAGGATAATTTTGTCTGTATCCCGCCGCTTTACCACACCGGAGCGAAGATGCATTGGTTTGGAAACTTTATCGTGGGAGCAAAAGCGGTTATTTTAAAAGGAATCGAGCCCCGATACATCCTCGAAGCTGTATCCGAAGAAAAGGCCACCATTGTCTGGCTTCTGGTTCCCTGGGCACTGGATATCCTCTTTGCCATCGAAAATCGAGACATCCGACTTTCCGATTATGAACTGGACCAATGGCGACTCATGCATATCGGTGCTCAGCCTGTTCCCAAAAGCCTGATTCAGGAATGGAAGAAGATATTTCCGCATCATTTGTACGACACCAATTACGGCCTCACCGAATCCACCGGACCTGGCTGCGTCCATCTGGGGATAGAAAACATGCACAAGGTCGGTGCCATTGGACGACCGGGTTTTGATTGGGAATATAAGATTGTGGATGACAAGCTCAACCCGTTAGGCCCGGAGATGCCGGGAGAACTCATGGTCAAAGGACCGGGCATTATGAAAGAGTACTACAAAAATCCGGAGGGCACCCGGGAGGTGCTCACGGATGGGTGGCTCTGCACCGGCGATGTGGCGAAGGAGGATGCGGACGGATTTATCTGGCTGGTGGATAGAAAAAAAGATGTCATCATCACTGGCGGTGAAAATATCTACCCGGTAGAAATAGAGGATTTTTTACAGGCGCATCCCCTGATTCAGGATGTGGCTGTAATCGGACTTCCAAGCACCCGGTTGGGCGAAATTGTTGCGGCAGTGGTTAAAATCAAAACAGGGCGGAATGTCTCCAGCGAAGAACTGGTCGAATTCTGCTCTTCACTGCCACGATACAAACGACCCAAAAAATTCATTTTTGATGAAGTCCCAAGGAATCCAACGGGGAAAATTGAAAAACCGGTTTTAAGAAAAAAATATGGCGGCCAATCTGAAAGCTTTCGCATTTGACAAATGATTATCCGGGTATTTTGGCGGATAGGGTCGAGCCAAGCTAACTATTTAAAAATAAATTAGATAGACTTTAATTTACCCCTAACGTCACAAAAACTCAACCCGTATTATTATTTTTAGCCTTGGTATCACATGCTAATAGTATTGTAAGGATAGTTATCAAAAATGACAGACTTTTTCTTCCTGTCCAAACAGGCGTATATAAATAGGGGGCAGTATATTTATTTCTTGGCGGAATAGGTATACTGTCACTTGATTTGCCTTGATTTGTCCCTTGAAAGTCTGAAAGAATCCGGATCTCACCTTCAAGAACTCGTCCATTGATAGATTCCCCGGGCAATAATACTGATTTTTCCCTGTCGTTTAAGGCGGTAAATAATATTTCTTACTTTCTGATCTTCAAAACCGGAGTTGGCAATTATTTCCGAAAAACGGATGCTTTTTTTGTGTTTTCTGATGATCTGTTCAACCACCCCGGCCGCAGTTGTCTTTTTTGATTTGTTTTTTGCTGTTGGTTTTGCTTTTTGTCTTACCGGTTTTGCCGGTTTTGCCGGTTTTGCCGGTTTTGCTGGTTTTGCCGGTACTATCAATTTTGCCTTTAAGGGTTTTTGGGTGTTCGTCTTTTTCCCTTTTTTAGTTTTGAGCACCGGCTTTTTCTTTGGACTTTTGGCACTTTTTTGTTCGCCCAGATCAATTCCAAAAATATCCGACAAGGTATCATTATCTTCAATGACCCGGGATGTTTTCTTTTTGGCCTTGGAAAGAAGATCTTTTTTACTTTCTCTGATTGTTTCAGAAACCAGATCGTTAATATTTACTTTTCTTAAAAGAAAAAACAGATGGGGGTCTTCATCAAGTCGCGCTCCGATACCGTAAAGGGTGGCGGCAACATGCTTACACATATAGGCCCAGTCCGGACAACTGCATTTAAACTTTATTTCATCCGGTACAGGGAACAAACCGCTGCCTTTTTCGGTAAATATCTGCTCTAGTTCCGTGGGGAATTTTCCAGCAATCAGCTGCTGCATGTGCTCCATCTTACCCGCACATGCCTGCTTAATTTTTATCCAGTTTTTTTTCGGCATCTCTTTGATATCAACGGTAACGGAATACGGTTTTGAAGCTGAACCATGGACCAGTGCCTGAACTTTGCCGGGAGTGATCCGTAAGTCCAGCACCGCGCCATGACGTACATAGCTCCGGCCCCTGCCGATTCGGTTGCTGTAATCCGCATATTTTTCGAGATTTTTGTTCCACGCTTTTCCCCACCATGTTTTTGCCAGCGTCTGTCCGTCTATAGTGACCGGGTTTATGTCAGGATTTTTCTTTTTTAACTGTTGGAGTTTTTTTTCAGCTTTGGCTTTTTTTTCAGCCACCGGTACATATTTTGGAAAACCATAATAGCTCATTCGTATTTCTTCCTTATTTCGGATTTCATTGTAATAATCTGAAATTATAATGATAATTTAAAAAGATTGATCAGGTCTTTGTTGTCCATTTCAGTAATCAGTGACTCGCCGGACGGAGAGATCACCTTGTCGGACAGTTGTTTTTTTTCTTCAAGCATCTGATCAATTTTTTCTTCGACCGTCCCTTTTGTAATAAACTTATGCACCACCACATTTTTTTTCTGCCCGATCCGAAACGCCCTGTCCGTGGCCTGATTTTCAACCGCAGGGTTCCACCACCGGTCAAAATGAATCACATGATTGGCTTTCGTCAGGTTCAGGCCAACACCACCTGCCTTTAAAGATAAAATCATAAAAGGAGAATAGGCGTCACTTTGAAACTGATCAATAATCTTTTTCCGTTTTCCCACCGCGACACTGCCATGAAATACAAGCCCGCTTCGATGAAAAATTGTTTCAAGAAAGTCTTTGAGCGGTTCACACATCTCTTTGAACTGAGTAAAGATCAGCACCCGTTCCCTTTTTTCATAAATGATTTCGCAAATCTCTTTCAGTCTTTGAAATTTCCCGCTGTCTTTTTCTTTAAATTGCCCGGTGCCGGCAAATTGATCCGGATGGTTGCAAAGCTGTTTAAACTTCATCAATGACGATAACACCACGCCTTTTCGCTGAATGCCATCAGTGGTTTCAATAAATTTTTTAAGATCAGCGACCGCTTTCTGGTACAGCACCACTTGTTTCTTGCTGAGCCCGGCATAGGTTTTCATCTCAACCTTTTCGGGCAGGTCCGAAACAACGGATTTGTCTGTTTTCAAGCGTCTTAATACATAGGGTGAAACAAGTTTGCGCAATCGGGCATATCCTTTTGGATTATCTTTCAACTGTTTTGAAAACTGAGAAAACTCCGTTTTATTTCCCAAAAGCCCGGGGTTTAAAAAATCAAATAAAGACCATAGATCTGAAATTCTGTTTTCAACCGGGGTGCCGGACATGATGATTCGGTTGCGGGCGTTGAGGTTTTTAACGGCTCTGGTCTGTTTGGTCGCCGGATTCTTTATGGCCTGGGCTTCATCAAGTATCACATAATTCCATTGATAATCGGTGAGCCATTCATATTTTTGGGCCAGTGCATAGGTCGTCATCACCAGATCAAGCTTGTTCAATTCCTGCGGATCTTTGCTGATAAGATTTAAGGGGGGGGCATCTGATTTTGAATAGTGAGGATGTGCGGCCAGCCAACGTATATCCGGAAAAAATTTTTCTATTTCACCGATCCAGTTGGAAATAAGCGAAGCCGGAATAATCAGCAGACTTGCAGGGGTATCTTTCTTTTTTTTCAGTGTGCTCAAAAAGGCAAGAACCTGAACCGTTTTGCCAAGCCCCATATCATCAGCCAGACAGGCGCCGAAATTCAATGAGTCCAGAAAATGCAGCCAGTTTAAGCCTTTTTGCTGGTAATCACGCAGATTGGCGTTAAACCCCTTGCCGGGCGATATATCATCAACCAGGCCGGGGTTTTTGAGCTTTTTCACCACAGATGACAGCCACTCACCGCTTGAAACGGAAATGTCTGCGTCTCCATCCATCCCAGGCTGATAATTATTCAACACTTTTTCCGGATTCAGCTGGAGCCGCATGGCATCCCGCAGGCTGAAGCCATCATCTGCCATTTTCCGGACATTATCATATGCCTTGATGGCCTGTTTTAATTTTTCATGGTCCACCGGTATCCATTTATTTTTTATAAAGGCGAGTCCTTCGGATGTCTCCAGCATTTGTCTTGCCTCATCTTCTGAAACTTCCGTATCACCGAAAAAAATCCTCGGATTAAAATCTACAATGGCATCCAGTCCCACAAACGACGGCTTTGCATCGCCAAGGGAGAGATCAAGTTTCGGTCCGGACGATCGCTGTTTCCACCAGTCCGGAATCCGGCATAATATGCCGGATTCCTCATAAAAAGGAATCTCTTTCAAAAAATCATAGGCTTCGGTGCTGTCCCAGGCAAGGGGATGAAATAATTCTCCCGTATCAATTAAATCCCGGATCAGGTCACTTTTTTCAGCGGATTTGTATACGGTTGAAAGAAGTTCCAGCAACTTGTCATCATTGCCGCCGTATTCATTAATGGCATTTTTTAGCGGCAGGTGATTCGGAATCCCGTTTCGTCCCATGCCGGTGGAATACGTCGCCATAAATGCAAATGGAAGCGCATTATTTTTATTTTCCACCAGATGGAAAAAAACCCTCCCGGCAAGATGAACAGCAGGATTCAGGGCGCTGAAAAAAGACGCCACGCTTTTTTCGTATTTTTCGATCAATGTTGAAAATATTTTCCCGAGTTCTTTCCACAGATCTGTCAGCATATTCACATCAATATACTCGGCACCGGTCATCATCGGTGCACTTTCAACAAACTGCGTCAGCGCATCTTCGGCAATTTCTACCTGAACAGTGTGCCTCAGTGTTTCAAGATTCGGCATTCGGCTGAGGTTTTGGATGAATAATGCGGAAAATTGAATATAATAATTAATTGATGAAGACAGTTCAGTGTTTTGCTTAATAAATCCGAGATAAAAAAGCCATGAACCGGCATCACGCGTATATGTTTTAAAAATTTCTTTCTGAATTTCAGCACTTTGTTCTGAAATTTTGCCTTTCGACTCAATCCACTCGGGAAGAAGCGTTCGGTCCTGAGTAACAGAAACCGTTAATTTGCTGGTCATTATACAATTGCCTTATCCATTTTCTCAATTCAACTATGCAGAATTATCTGTGATCATAAAGGTCTGCCCTTTGACTCATTTGGGTGTGATACCTCTATAATAAATTAAAGCATCAGGTTATATTTTTCTAATTTATTATACAGCGCCTTCCGGCTGATACCTAATATCCTGGCTGTATTGCTTTTGTTGTTCATATTGACGTTTAAGGTTTCAGTAATAAGCTTGTATTCTGCCTCTTCAATAGTGTCCCCGACTTTTATATCTACCGGATGACTGTTTCCGCTGCCTTCTAAAAGTCTTTTGGGGAGATGTTTTGGCAGGAGCACCTTTTCGGCGCACATCACCACTGCCCTGTGGATGATGTTCTTAATCTCCCGGACATTTCCCGGCCATTCATAAGATTCCATGATGGAAATACATTCCGGTGAAAGCCCCATGATATTTTTTTGATAAGCATCATTGAACCGCTTCAGATAGTAATCCACCAGAAGGGAAATATCTCCGGGTCTGTTTCTTACAGGGGGTATGATTATTGAAAAAACGTCGAGCCTGTAAAAAAGATCTTCCCGGAATTTGTTCTTTGCAACCGCAACAGCAAGATTTTCATTGGTTGCTGCAACCACCCGGACATTGGTTTTAACATTAACCGTTCCACCGATTCTGCTAAAAGACTGTGTCTCCAAAACCCGTAAAAGCGCTATCTGATTTTTTTGATCAATGGTTCCGACTTCATCAAGAAAGATTGTCCCTTTTTTCGCTTTTTCAAAAGACCCTTTGTATCGCTTCCATGCGCCGGTAAAGGCACCTTTTTCATGTCCGAAAAGTTCGCTCGAGACCAGTTCGGATGGAAGCGATCCAAGGTGGATCGGGATAAACGGATATTCTTGTCTCGCACTGATCTGGTGTATGGCATTTGCAACCAGATCCTTACCCGTACCGGTTTCCCCGCTGATTAATACGGGGATATCTGTCATGGCGGCCTGACGGACTTGTCTGAAAACATCCTTCATAAGTCCGGAAATGCCGACCATGTCATGGAATGATATTTTTTTGATATCATCTTTTAACAGATTGTTCATTCCAAATTCCGGTCTGTTGTGAACTGCTGCGTCAATTAACATCTTGAGCTCGTTGTCGTCGATCGGCAGTCTTGAATACTGGCACGAGCCGGTTTTCAACGCAGAGGATGCCGCTTTAAGATCTTTTTTTTCAGCAAGGATGATGATTTGGGTTATCGAACAATTATCGGAAATGGTTTCTAAAAGGTCTATAGAGTGGAAGATGTTGTGCCTGAGGGCCGAACCGTTGATAATAAGGATATCAAAAGTCATTTCTTCAAATTTTTCAAAGGCATGCCCAAGACTTTTGGCAAGGAAAATCTTGGTAGGCTGATCACTGTAAATATGTCTGATTTGGTTGAATACAACTTGGCCGATTTCCACGACCAAAATTTTTAAATTATTCATATTCGAATCCATCTCTCTCTTCTATTTTTACTTTGGCTTAACTCTGGTTTTACTCTGGCTTTTCCCTGGTAATGACGAGTGTGTAAAAGATACACAAACCAAAAAAAAAGACTTTCCTTCTTTATCTGACCGCTGTTTTTATTGAAACATTTTATTATTGTTACATAATTTTTGTAAATAAATATTTTTACTTTATATCTTACATATAACGCACCGTGTCAATAGTTTACATATATTCAAACTGTATAGAAAAAACTGTATATAAAATATACAATTTTATAATAGCAGATGCAAATACATTATTTATCCTTTTTCTATTAAAAATTTATCTCATGTAAAATCAAGTTTTTAATTGTATGGCGGAATGTTTGGCACGAATATGGCATTAAGGTTATGGTTGCTTTCGTATTTCAAATCTAAATACCTGGGGCCAGTTGAATGGAATCGGTTTTGAGTAGACATAACTAATTAATAACATAGAATTTTCAGAGGAACTTGATTATGAGTAAGATCAGCAGCAAGCATGTATTTACATCAGAATCTGTCGGTAGCGGACATCCGGATAAAATATGTGATCAGATTTCAGACGCAATTGTTGATGCATGCCTTGAAAAAGATCCCAAAGGTCGTGTGGCCTGTGAAACCATGGCAGGATATAATCTGGTTGCAAATGTGGGAGAGATTACATGCAATGGATGGGAAGAAATAAATCCGGAAAAAATTGCCAGACAGGTTGTCAATGAAATCGGATATGACGATGAACGACTTTTGTTTTGTGGCGATAATTTTGAGTATATCAGTCGAATCCATGGCCAGTCACCGGATATCTCCCAGGGCGTCACCCGGGGTGAAGGACTCTATGATGAGCAAGGCGCCGGCGATCAGGGAATGATGTTCGGGTATGCCACATCCGAAACACCGGAAATGATGCCCGCTCCTATCGCCTATAGTCACAGGCTTCTCAAGACCCTTGAGAACATGCGGCAATCAAAAGAAATTTCATACCTCAGACCTGATTCCAAGGCCCAGGTATCCGTCGCATATAATCACGGCCGTCCGGAATTTATCAAATCAGTGGTAATTTCCCACCAGACCGATGAGGTGTCGTTGGAAAAAATTCGCAAAGACCTGATCGAAGTTGTCAAGGATCAGTTTCAATCCACCGGACTGCTGAAAAAGGATACCGAATATTTTATTAACCCGACGGGTACTTTTTACCTTGGCGGACCCTATGCGGATGCCGGACTGACCGGAAGAAAAATTATCGTGGACACCTACGGCGGTGTCGGGAGCCATGGCGGCGGCGCTTTTTCAGGAAAAGATCCGTCCAAGGTGGATCGTTCGGCTGCCTATTATGCCCGCTATGCGGCAAAAAATATCGTTGCGGCCGGCCTGGCTGAAAAATGTGAAATTCAGGTCGCCTATGCCATTGGTGTTTCAAAACCGGTATCAATCAATGTCGATACTTACGGGACAGCACTTATCGATGAATCGATTATTGAGATGATTGTAAAAGACAGTGACATTTTTGATTTTCGCCCGGCAGCACTCATCGAAAACCTGAATCTGACAAAACCGGAAAGCTGGTCCTATCGCCAGACCGCTGCATATGGTCATTTTGGGAGAGACATATTTCCGTGGGAACAGCCTGATAAAGTCGAGGCACTGCAAAAAGCGTCTAAAATTTTGAAAGCGGCGTAGTGGTGATTCACCAAATTATCAGCCATATTTTTTGTTCTTTAGAGGGAATTCTTATTTTAACTAATTAGTGATTGAACGGAAAGTCCCTCAATAATGAATATTTTGTCGTTGCGAGGGAGGCACGACCGAAGCAATCTCATTAAAGACAGGGGATTACTTCGTCGTTCGTTCCTCACTCCTCGTAATGACAACTTAATTTCAGGGTTTTTGTTCAGAGACTAATTATTACATGTAAACAGAAAGAGGACACAATGATTTATCCTTATGAGTTGGAAAGCGGCAAAGACTATCCAGTTATTGATGATTTCACGATTAACCATTGCGAAACACAAGGAAACGGCATTTATGTAGAACGCCATTTTAAAAAGGGAGAGATGGTTGCCAGAATGACGGGAATTACGGTGCCTTATATTCTTCAGCATACCCTTCAGATTACCCCCCACCTGCATCTCTATGACCCGCACTTTTCAGGACTTTTGTTACATTCGTGTGATCCGCTTGTATGCCTGGACATGAACAAGCTTGAAATCTGGGCATTGCAGGATATTGAAAAAGGAGAGGCGTTGACAATGGATTATGCCTCAACAGAAGATATATTATTCCGACAATTTCCTTGTGTCTGCGGTTCGGTTAACTGTCGGGGATGGGTGACCGGTCGAAAAGAATCGATTAATGATTCAGGCAGAAAATACCTTCGAGACCTGGAAAGGAAGTGTGGATGATTCCACAAAACAACCGTTTGTGGTGGGAAAGGGAAGATCTTTGCTATAAAGACGGGCAGTTGGTTTTCTCCGGGAATTCTGTGACAGATTTAATCGGTTTAACGCATACTCCGGCTTTTTTCTATAGCGGACGCCGGATTGCTGCGAATATCGAGCGATTGCATAATGCCTTGAGCCAGCTTGATGCGTATAAAATTTTTTATGCAATAAAAGCCAACCGGTTTGCCCCTGTCCTGACGTATATTAAAAATAATTGCTCTTGTGGTGCGGATATATGTTCTCCCAATGAATTATTGCATGCGTTTTCCTGCGGCTTTAAACGCAGTGAAATTTCATATACAGCTCATGCAATGACCAATGATGAGTTGAGATTACTTGCCGATAATCCGGATGTGGCTTTAAATTGTGATTCTTTAAGTACCATCCGGCGATTGGGACAGTTTTGTCAAAATCGCAGAATCGGCATCCGTGTTAACCCGGCTATGGGTGTTGGTTACCGGGATAATGAAACACTCAAATACAGCGGAGATAAAACCACCAAGTTTGGTATTTACAGGGAGCAGTTTGAAGAAGCGCTGCGGCTTGCTGCGGAGCATAACTTCATCGTGGAGACCATCCATTTTCATACCGGATGCGGTTATCTGAACAATCAATTATCCATATTTAATGAAATCCTGGATGCCACGCACTGGTTTACGGACAAAGTGAAAGATTTGAAGTTTGTTAACTTAGGCGGCGGGCTCGGGGTGCCTCATGACATTGATGATGTGTCTCTGGATCTGGATGCCTGGGTTTCGATTATAAAGTCCCATTTTGGAAATAAAGGGCTGACCATTTGTGTTGAACCCGGAGACTATATTGTCAAAGACAGCGGTATTCTGGTGTTGGAGGTCAATACGGTTGAGAGAAAACGGGCAACGGATTTTATCGGTGTTAATGGCGGGTTTAACCTGGCCATTGAACCGACGTTTTACGGACTGCCCTGTGAGCCGGTGGTTCATCAGCAAAAAACAGACAAGATGAAAACCGTTACGATTGTGGGCAATATCAACGAGTCGCTGGATGTATGGAAAGATAATTTTTCCATGCCGGATCAGATCAAGGAAGGAGACCCCCTTGTTTTTATCAATGCGGGCGGATATGCGTCATCCATGATGTCGAATCATTGTATGCGGGGGAAGGTCTCGGAAAATATATTAATTTAAAGGATATTATGAATTTTAAAGAAGAAGATATGATTCTTGCGGGAAAAGATATAAATCTTGCAGCAAAAGATAAAAAACACATTATCCATCCGTGGTCGGATCTGGGAAGTGATGCTGAGTCTATGATTATTGAATCCGCTAAAGGGGTTCATGTTTTTGATAATGAGGGCAACAGATACCTTGATGCCATCTCAGGTATGTGGTGTGTGAACCTGGGGTATGGAAATAAAGAAATGGCAAAAGCTATTTCAGACCAGTGTGTTCAACTGGCGTATTATACACCTTTTGGCGCGATGACGAGTCCTCCCTCTATCCAGTTGGCATCTGAACTCAGCAAATTAACCCCCGGTGATCTGAACTGTTTCCAATTTACAAACAGCGGTTCAACGGCTGTTGAATCAGCGATCCGCTTTGCCCATTATTATTTTAATTGTCTGGGCCAACCTGAAAAAAAACACATTATTTATCGTGAGAATGCCTATCATGGCAGCACCTATTTAACGGCCTCCTTAAATGGTAAAAAATGTGACAGAAGCTATTTTGATTATGTAACCGATATTGTTCATTCCACCTCTGATCCCAATCCATATAAAAGACCTGAGGGAATGAGCATAGAGGATTTTTGTGATCTGAAGGTCAGCGAATTAAGGGATAAAATTTTAGAGATCGGGCCGGATAAGGTGGCGTGTTTTATTGCCGAACCGGTCATGGGTTCCGGTGGGGTGATTGTTCCGCCCCGTGGATATCATAAAAAGACATTGGATGTATGCAGAGAATACAACGTGCTGTATATCTCCGATGAGGTGGTTACCGCTTTTGGACGGCTGGGGCATTATTTTGCATCAGAAGAGGTTTTCGGCATCGTTCCGGATATTATTACCGTGGCAAAAGGAATCACATCCGGTTATCAACCATTGGGTGCGGCAATCATTTCAGAAAAACTGGTGAATCAGATCAGCGGAGACGCTGCTGCCGAGAAGTCTTATTATACCCATGGATTTACCTATTCCGGACATCCGGTGACGTGTGCGGCTGCCTTAAAATATCTTGAAATCATGAAGCGGGATAAAATAAACGACCATGTCCTCGAGGTGGGTGCTTATTTCATGAAACGCCTGAAAACGTTAAAGGAGCTTCCTATTGTTGGTGATGTTCGCGGTATTAATTTAATGGCGTGTGTTGAATGCGTGGTTTCTGACAATGAAGATGAGAATATAGCCGTTGCGCAAAGAGTGGATGAATTTTGTCAGGAAAAAGGGCTGATTGTCCGGCCGTATGAAAATTTATGTATATTATCCCCGCCGTTAATTATTGATAAAGCAGGCGTTGATCAGATAGTCGATATTCTCAAAGAGAGCATCATCGCGACAATGGATGAAAAAAGAGGAATGCCATGAAAATTTTAAGGGTCGATATGGATAGAGCAACGATCATCAATGAAGATATCGAACCCGCTTTCACCGGAATGGGAGGGCGCGGGCTGACGTCTTTTTTTATTAACAAAGAAGTGCCGCCAATGTGTGATCCCCTCGGGTCTGAAAATAAATTGATTTTTGCGCCCGGATATTTGAGTGGTTCATCCCTTGTTAATTCCTCCCGGCTTTCCGTAGGGGCAAAAAGCCCTTTGACCGGTGGAATCAAGGAGAGCAATGTGGGTGGAACGATTGCCGCAGATCTCGGGCATATTGGCATTTCAGCCATCATTATCGAAGGTAAACCTGAAAAAGATCATTTTTTTATCTTAAAAATCGACCAGACGGGTAATGCCGTCTTACTGGATGCAACCGCATTTTGGGGCAAAAGGACATATGAGCTGGTGACCGTTCTCAATGATGCCCACGGAGACAATACAAGCATGCTCTGCATCGGTCCTGCCGGCGAGCTTCAATTGTCTGCGGCATCCATCCAGGCCACAGACAGGGACGGCCGCCCCTGTCGTGCTGCCGGACGTGGCGGACTCGGTGCCGTCATGGGGTCCAAGGGGTTAAAAGCGATTGTTGTTGAAAAAAATGCCAAAAATGCCGAACCCATTCATGACATAAAAACGTTTAAAGACAGCGCGAAGATATTTGCCAAGGCAGTTCTGGCAGATGAATTTACCGAACAACTGGCTGAATTCGGCTCAGCAGTATTGCTTGAACCCATTAATGCAGCCGGCGCATATCCCACCCGGAATGCCAGAGAAGGCCAGTTTGAAGATGCGGATAAAATAAGCGGCGAAACCATGGCCCGGATTATTAAACGCCGTGGCGGAATACAAAATCATAAAGGATGTGCCCAGTGCATCATTAACTGTTCCAATGAATATGTGGATGAGCAGGGAAAATACGTCACTTCCTCTCTTGAGTATGAGACCATCTGGTCAATGGGAGGGATGCTTGGTAATAGTGATCTTGATGCCATTGCACAACTTGATTTTCTTTGTGATGATATCGGGTTGGATACGATTAGCACCGGAGTGGCAATTGCCGTTGCTATGGATGCCGGGTACAGAGAATTTGGTGATGCTCAGGCTGCCATTGAAATGGTTGAAGAAGTTGCCAAAGGCACGGAGTTCGGAAAACTTATCGGGCACGGCCCCGAGCGGGTGGGCAAACATTTTAATCACGACAGGGTTCCGGTGGTGAAAGGCCAAAGCATCTCCGCTTATGATCCCCGGGTGATCAATGGCATGGCAGTGACGTATGCGACAAGTCCCATGGGCGCTGATCATACGGCTGGCTGGGTGGTTGATTCCAACCTCGAAGAATTTGGCGGCACATTGGATCGATTCTCTTCCAAAGGCCAGGTAAAGGCATCCAGGGATGCCCAGATACATATGATTCTCGTTGATACAGTGGGAATATGTGACTTTGCCCAGACCGGATTTGGCGCTCCTGACGGTGTTGGGAATGTCTGTAAAATGGTAGCGGCAAAATCAGGAAAACCTTTTTCCGAAGAAGATTGGCATAATATTGGAAAAAAAGTCCTTCAAATAGAAGTTGAATTTAACAGAAAAGCCGGGTTCACAAAAGAAGATGATCGCCTGCCGAAAATGTTTTATGAAGAACCGCTTCCCCCGTTTAACAAAGTAGTTGTTATTTCGGATCAGGAAATGGATACGACATTTAACTTTTTTGAGAAATGATTTGTCATTGAGACTGACTGTTAAATTATATGGAACACTGGGCCGCTCTTTTGACGGGTATGATCATTTGAGCGGCCTTGAGGTCTTTATCGCGGATGAAGCATCTATTGATGACCTTTTGGTTTATTTAAATCTTGCGCCAAAACGATTGGGAATCGTTAGCATGGACGGCAGGGCTTTGAAGAAAAAATCTCCTCTGAAAGACGGTGCCCAAATCAAAATTTTTCAACCCATTGCCGGTGGATAGCATTTTCTCGTTCCCACGGTCCTCCGTGGGAATGCATAATTCCTCCATTTCCGGGCATTTGGAAGTCCTACATAAAAATGATTCAATCCGATGTTGGATGTTGAGCGTTCAATGTTCGATGTTCAATTTGTTTTTTCATGTTCTTTTTTAGTGGGCAAAAAAGAACCAAAAAAGCCCACCCTGCAACTTGGCCTTCGGCTTCCCTCGTTCAACTTTTTTTGCAGCGAAAGTAAAAACTCGCTACGCTCAGACAGTTTGCTTTCTTAATCTGCAAAAAAGAGTTGGAAAGAGTTGGACTCAGCTGCGTGGCAATGGGAGGAAGGCGCACCACGTATCTTCAAATCAACTCTATTGTTATATAAAATCAAAAATCAAGGTTTACCCCCAGGCCCTCCGTTGCGCATGTTAATTCAAAAAATCAGATTTTTATACTCGTTCGATTTGCCAATGGCGATTGCCTTTATCTCGACGAAATAAGCCGTAAATGTATGATTTATGAAAATCGTCCGGATACCTGCAGAAATCATCCCGCTGTCGGGCCGCGCCCCGGTTGTTGTCCTTACGAACCAAAGTAGTTTAGTTTTTTCCATTCTTCTTTCAATAATCCGCCCAGGGAGAGTCATCGCGAATTCCGGGAAAATAAGGTGTCAGAGTTCAGGTGTCAGGCACGGAAAACCAAGCTGAAATCTGAAAATAGAACATTGAATCGAAGATTATCCAGGGTGGCACGGGCAACTGGTTGCCCGTGTTCCGAAGGAACAAAAGGGATTATAGCGTCTCGTCAACGATGAAATAACATAAGATTACGGCGTAATTTTTTGTGTCTGCCCGATTTATCTAACCCGGATCAGCCCCACATACTTCCCGACAATACGGATTTTTTTCCGGTCCTTTCCTTTGAAAATGATCGGAGGGTACTTGCGGTTTGCGGAATGCAGTTCAATGACATTTTTCTTGCGGCGAATGATTTTCAGGGTTGCCTCAATCAGAATATCTTCCACAATAACCGCAGCAATGGAGCCGTCATCTGTGTCATTGACCGGCACAATGATGGCCAGGTCGCCGTCGGCAATATGGGCGTCGATCATGGAATCGCCCGTTACCCTGACGGCAAAACATGATTCATAACCATATAAAGCCGGATCAACCGGAAGATATTCTTCCACATGCTCATATATACTAATGGGGGTTCCCGCGGCAATATGCCCGGCCAAGGGAATTGTTTTTGCCTCATATAGTCCGATCATAGGGCTGAGAATTGGCCGCCATGACCGCTTTTTACCGGAAATGGATTCGATAAATCCTTTGTCAATCAGCACATTTAAAATCCGGTGAACACCGGCCGGCCCTTTTAATCCCAGGTATTCACAGATCTCCCGAACCGTGGGCGCCATGCTATGCTGCTGGTGATGGTGAAGGATATATTCATAAACACTCAGTTGTCTGTCGGTTAGCTCCATAACATATCCCCCGGACTCTTTACCCCACGACCGCCACGGTTGAGCACATGGGTATAGATCATGGTGGTGGATACATCTTTGTGCCCCAGCAGTTCCTGTATGGTCCGAATATCATAGCCGGATTCAAGAAGGTGGGTTGCAAAGGAATGGCGCAAGGCATGGCAATTGCCTGTTTTTGTTATGCCGGCACTGCGAGTCGCTTTTTTGACGGCCTTCTGAATAACAGACTCATTTATATGATGCCTCCGCTCAATTTTGCTCCGTGGATCAATGGACCGTTTTGACGCAGGAAATACCCATTGCCATGACCAACTTCGATCTGCATGTTTATATTTTCTTTCCAGTGCATAGGGCATGTAAACAGTTCCGAAACCCGCTTTTAGGTCAAAATCATGAATCGATTTGACTTTTTCAAGATGTCTTTTAAGATTATCAACCATAATATCCGGGAGTAAGGTAATTCGATCCTTACGGCCTTTTCCGTCACGCACAACTATTTGTCGGTAACCAAAGTCAATGTCCTTTACCCGTAGACGAACGCATTCCATAACCCTTAATCCTGCACCATACATTGTCTGGCCCATCAGCCAGTTCCGGCCTTCAAGCTGGTTTATAATGATGCGAATTTCTGACTGGGTATATACAACCGGCAGTTTTCGGGTTGTTTTCGCACGTACCACATCCCCTAAATTATTAAATTCCTGTTTCAATACCTCACGATATAAAAACAGTAATGCATTAAAAGCCTGGTTTTGGGTCGAAGCAGCGACTTTCCGATTTACTGCCAGATCGGTTAAAAATTGCCGGATTTCATTTTCTCCCATATCCTTTGGGTGTCGTTTGTTATGGAAATAAATATAGCGTTTTATCCAACTGACATAAGTCCCTTCTGTTCTTATGCTATAGTGCTTCAAACGAATGAGATTTCTTACCTGATCCAGAAGTTTTGGCGAATTGAGCATAAATACCTCTTTAAATTGACAAGTTTTCATGATAAGATAATCCAAAAGCCAAATAAAATGAACATTTGTTCACATGGCTTTCAAGTTATCATATTGATAAATGTGATATCAAGAACTTTTTCCTCATATCACCCTTATTTCGGGTAATATACGCCCAATTGGCGTGATATGAAGATTTCGTAAGCAAATTGGGCGTAAAATAAAGCGCCGATTAGTACTTCCAATAATTGTTGGGCTACAGAGAGTTAATTATGAAAATTTACATTACATTTTTAGCACTATTGCTTGTTTTAAGCATTGTTGTGAACATACAAGCTGAAGAGGATGGGCCAGACACAGGCAATAATTTTGAATATCACCTTCTCCAAGGCAAGGATTTTCATAGGCAGGGGAACCTTGATAAAGCGCAGGACGAATACGAACATGCAATATCAATCAAACCAGATTCCGACGAAGCCCATTTTTTGCTTGGATATGTATTTTTCAAAAAATATCAAAGATCACATAGAGCAGCTACTCAAAGTTATATTTATGAACAAATAGTGAACAGTCCTCCCTCGCAGGGGGAAATCACTGATGATGAATTACAGCGCACCCTTGAGACATACGGCCTACAACCAAACTATGAAAAAAAGGCAATCAAAGAGTTCAAACGCACTGCAGAACTAAACCCAAACCATTATATGGCCCGGTATCATATTGCAGTAGACCACCTCAACAACAAGCGTTATGAAAAAGCCATAATAGAGTACAAAGTAGCTTTAAGAGCAAATCCAACTCATGTTATATCACATGGTGGCCTTGGCGATGCGTATCATGGTCTTGGTAAACTCGAATTGGCGATACAGAGCTATAAAAAGTCAATTGATCTTGATGATCAACTCAGTATGACTCATATGGATTTGGCAAAAGTGTACCTTAAAATTGGAAAAAGAGAAAAGGCTATAGAAATACTGAATGAAATGGAAAAGCAAAAGCATGTTCTTTACGAGTCTCTTCGCATGGTAATATATGGACAGAAATAGCTAATGCACCGCCCAACAACCCGGCGCACTCTGACGCCGAAAGCTGGCGTTTTTTCAGATATTGATGTATAGAAAATATTTGTTCTTTTTACAACTTTTGTGGGAGCTTTCGGCGCAGGTGACCGGGAGACGTTATCTTGCTGAAAAAATAGATTTAAACTGGATAATTAATAACTAAAGGCTTTGATAAGGCAGTCTATACTTATGGAAAAACAAATAGATTTCAATGGTGAATGGTCCAATGAATATGATGATACCGCACATAAAATAATACCTGCTTATCAAGCCATTTATGAGTTAACACAGCACCTTCTAAGGGATAGGCTGAACAGTGTGGCGAGAATTTTAGTGGCAGGTGCTGGAACAGGAAAAGAGATAATTGACTGTTCACAAAACAATCCCAATTGGTCTTTTACCGGTTTTGATCCAGCAGAGCCGATGCTTTCTATTGCCAGGGAAAAAGTAGCGGCGGCCACTCTGAAGAGCAAAATCTCCCTTGTGCTGGGACTAATTGATGATGTAGCAGAGAAAGACTTTGATGCTGCCACAGCTATTCTGGTTATGCACTTTTTACCTGATGATGGTGCAAAATTGTATTTCTTGAAAGCCATTGCGGACAAGTTAAAACCAGGTGCACCTATAGTTCTTGTTGATCTTGAAGGAGAGATTGGCTCAGATGAATATAATGTTCTCAATGCTGCCTGGAAAAATCAGCAGCTATTTATAAGAGCCGAAAACGATAGGGTTAATGAAGAATTTGCAATGCGTGAAAAAGAGGTTCACTTCATATCTGAAAAGCGTATCGAATTGCTATTTATAGAAGCGGGTTTTATTCAGGTTCAAAAATTTTTTAAAGCCTATCTCTTTGGCGGTTATGTAGCAATAAAAAGATAACAATTGCACTCAAGCTGACCAAAAAAGCCGAGTTTGTTTATCGTGAAATTTGTAGGCTGTCGTGTCGGCTTTTTCGGCAGCTTACTGCGGCGTTAGCTCTCCTATTAGGTAAGGAAGATATGAATAAAAAAGAGGTGTTGGAAGGACTTGAGTCTTTCCGAGAAAGATTGCTTGGAGAGGTTGTTAACGCATACGAGCAAAGAGGGGGTTCATTCGGAAGGGATCGATTTAATACTTGGCGGCGCAAGTTCACCCAGTTTTTAAACGAGAACTTACCAGCGGAAGTCTCCACACTCAACAGCAAGCTTTCTCATATCGCGTATGTTGTTCATCGAGGAGAATCCGACGCTCAAAGGTTCTGGCGGGAGGATGGTGAAACAATGATTTCATACATTGACTCGCTTACCTTAGATGTAGAAAACGATGAATATGACTTTCCAGATCCAGAAAATGAATCTGGAAAGGAGTCTTCTGACTTAGCGAGTGAGAACGAGGATAAAGATTTAACCCAAGTATTTATTGTTCATGGGCATGATGGTGAGGCCAAAGAACGTACAGCACGTTTTATAGAAAAGCTTGGATTTAAAGCGGTTATATTGCACGAACAAGCTAGTCGTGGGCGGACAATCATCGAAAAAATAGAAAAATATTCGAATGTAGGGTTTGCGATAGTTCTCTATACGCCAGATGATCTTGGAAATGTCAAAGAAAGCGCCGATAAAGGTGAGCTTAAAGCTCGTGCGAGACAAAATGTTGTTTTCGAGCACGGTTATTTGATAGGTAAGCTTGGCAGAGAAAATGTAGTTCCATTGGTGGCTGGTGCCATAGAGTTGCCAAATGATATTAGCGGCATGGTTTATATTTCTGATAAAGACTGGCAAGTAGATATTGCTAAAGAAATGAAAGATGCTGGTTATGAACTTGACTTTAATAAGCTCTTATAGCAGCAAAAGAGCTAACAAAGCATTGCAGCGGACAAGCCGCTGAATGCGGCGTTAGTTTCCATATTTAACAAAGGAATTCAGAATTCTAAATGAAAAAATATTTCGTAATATTTTCCACTCTATTATTGCTTGTTGGGTGTGACCGCCTAACCAAGATTCAGGCCATAGATAGCTTAAAAGGCAATAACCCAATTTCATATTTTGGTGGATTTTTCAAATTTATCTATGTTGAAAATAGTGGCGCTATGTTAGGTCTGGGAGGGACTCTTCCCGGCGACCTAAGGTTTTATATCTTCACAGTTGCCGTAGGGATAATATTGTTTGGCGGGCTTATTTATATTGCCATAAAACCAATGTCAAAGATAAATCTTATCCTTGGGTTGCTTATCGTCGGTGGAGGTTTTGGAAATCTCTACGATAGAGCCTTTAATGACGGTTTGGTAGTCGATTTTATGCTAATTGGTATTGGTCCATTGCGAACTGGCATTTTTAATGTAGCCGACATAGCTATAACTGTGGGGGCAATTGGGTTAATTATATTCACCTCAAAATGGGGTAAGAAACTAACAAACATTTTCCAGCAGACCGCAAAAAGCAGCGGCTGCTGAAAATCACGTTATGTAATTCAACTTTATTTCAATAAGATAAACATATGAAAAAAATTAAAGGTTAAATAAAAAATGGATTTTATAATTAATTTGTTTTCCATTATATCAAAAAATTATATCCCCCTTTTTATAAGTATATTGGCCTCACTTATAGTCTTGAGTATGCAGATTGTTGTAAAGACAACTGCCAATACCTTGACATATTTGATTACTTCTAGATATCGACTAAGAAAATTATACACATTTAGAAACAACAGTAACATGTATATCGTTAGTGGTTCTATCGAACAAAATGATCAAAATGATATTGCACTATTAGCTGGGCCGGATGCAACAGCTGCAGCAACTATTATGCAATCATTACGAAATTTGTATGACAATTCCATTATTAAGCATTATTACGCAACAAAACAATATCTAGCTATTTTTAACGAATATATCGTTTCAGTTGGAGGTCCGCTTCATAACCCATGTACTAAAGCGATGTTAGAAAATATTACTAAAGAAATATATTTTGATGAAAATGATAGTTTAATGTTTTTTGGAAAAGCATATTCTAAATCAACTTTAGACCACATTGATTATGGTTTAATTGTAAGACATACCAATCCTTACTCTACTATCAAAAAAGTGATAATATTGGCGGGCTGTGGTTCTCATGGTGTTTTAGCAGCATCTATGCTTTTTGAATCAAGTCAAAGCTTTAAAGAGCTAAATAAATCGTTTAAAAAGAAAAGAGGTTTTTTGAATAATCTTTTAAACAATGATTTTTTTGGAGTAGTTAAGTGCAATATGACAGGCAACGAGGTTTCAAACATTATAATAGTTGATTTGAAAGCAGTTAAAAGGAGGTAATTTTGATTAAAACAATAGACAATCATGATATTAAATTCTTGGAAAATGTGGAAAGCAAATCGGATGTTGTATTACTTTGTCATGGCATAACTTCGTCAAAAGAAGAGGGGGGGTTTTATAATGACTTTGCAGAGGAACTTAATAAAAAGGGGTTGTCTACTTTTAGATTTGACTTTAGGGGGCATGGTGAATCGGACATAAAATCAGAATTAATTACGTTGCCAGGAATGATTGCAGATTTATATGCTGTTATCAATTTTTTATTTGCGAAATATGATAGGGTGTCAATAATTACTGCTAGTTTTGGGTCCAGTATTCTCCTTTTGCTAATGCAAGAAAAAAAATTATCGTTTAACAGTGCGATAATGTTAAATCCTGTAATTGATTATGGCTCTACATTCACTTCGACAATTTCCGAATGGTCAAAATCTTTTTTTCCTTCTAACGGAATTGATAATCTATTAAGTGTAAATAATAAAATAGTGATTGGAGAAAACTTTGTTTTGAATCCTTTAATGGCAATAGAGTTTTATTATTATAAACCTTTGAATTACAGATGGGAATGTAATACCCCTGCAATAATTTTTCACGGTGAAAAAGATGAAATTGTATCTATCGAAGACTCAGAAAAATTTGTTAACAATTCTCTTTCAAAAAATTTGAAACTTATTGGGTTGAAAAATTCATCACACGGCCTTGAAGAAGATTCTGATGAAGTTATTACAACTTCGTGTGATTTTATAAAAAGGTATTTGTAATGGAATTCAAACACCCTACCGCTACATTGTCAAAAAATGTTAGAATTGGAAAGAATGTATTTATTGGGCCTAATTGTATTATAGGTTTTCCTGGATTTCAATTTTCTACTTCTGTACAAAATGAAGTTAAAGATCATTATACTGAAATAGGTGATAATTCGATCGTGATGGGTAACAGTGTTATTTGTTTGGGTGCAAAAATCGATAATAATTGTAGATTTGATTATCACTCATACATAGGTGAGAAAACGCTGGTGGGTAAATATAGTGTAATCGAATATGGTGCAAGAGTTTATGACAACGTAAAAATAGGTGAATTTTGCACAATATCTGGTTTTATCTGCAATAATAGCATAATTGGAGAAAACTCTATAGCTCAAGGTGATTTATTGCATAAATTTAAGGATGTTACTGTTTCTGAAATAGAAAAATCACCTGAAATTTGCAAAAATGTATTTGTCGGTAGGAGGGCATTAATTATTGGGGGGATAAAAGTTGCAGAAGGTTGTTATATTGCAGCAGGTTCAGTTCTTACAAAAAATACCGAAGCCAATATTGCATACTCAGGGAATCCTGCTCAAAAGAATGGACGAGCACCAAAGTCGTATATTGAAGGAGTATCAAATTTCAATAAACAAAGGATTGAAAATATAAATGAAGTTATCAGTAGTTATTCCTGGGCTTAACATAGAAGCTACAATTGAAAAAATAATCAATGAAATTAATCAATCAGGGTATGTTACCGAAATTATAGTTGTTGATAATAATTCAATTGATAACACGTTTGAGGTATCAAAAAAGTGTGGTGCAAAAGTTGTCAAGTGCAAAGAACAAGGTTTAGGATATGCAATGAAAGCTGGCATATTAGCTACCACAAATGATTTGGTTATAAAAATAGATGGTGACATTATAAATCCCAAACTGGAATGGATTGAAACATTGATTTCATTTATAGGTGACAATGTTGTGTTTGTTAATGGTATATATCAATCAAATTATGATGAATTTCCTGTCGGAAATTTAGTTGCTAAACCTGCAATTAAGCTAAAGCTTCCAGAATTATCTTATATTAAAATGCCGTTATCGGGGACCTATATGTTTAAAAAAGATTTATTCAATTATTCTAAGTTACCAAATAATTGGGCATTTGATGTGGCTATGGCTATAGAGGGGCATAATATTTCTGGCAAAATTTCACAGGTCGAAATTGGAGAACTAAATGACAAACCCAAACGGATTGCTGAATATTCAGATATGGCATTTGAATTATTAGAATATATTATAAATCTGGATAATATTAATGGGTGATATAGCAATTATTTATTTTAATGATTCACCTTTTGAGTATAGTCAAATTAGTGTTGGCTTGGCGAGTTTATATACTTACCTGAAAAAGCACGGATATGAATTAATAATATATGAAACACATAAGTGTTCTTATAGCCGAATTATTTCCCAAATTTGTTCAGAGGGGTTTGAATATATTGGATTTTCAGTTACAGAAATGCACCTTGATTCTGCTTTATCTATTGCAAAAGAAGTTAAAGCAGAATCAAACACTAAAATTATTTTTGGAGGACCATTTGCATCTTTAGTCCCAGAAATTATCTTAAAGCAAAATTTTGTTGATTTTGTTTGTGTTGGAGATGGTGAATATTCTCTTCTTGACTTGCTAAATGGAATTCAGCCAAAAGAGATACAAGGTATTTGGTTTAAAAATCAAAACAAAATAATTAATAATGGTATTTCTAAAGTTTATAATTTAGACGATTTTAATATTACAGATTATACTTGTTACCACTCTGAAACGTTTATATCTATCCGTAAAAATAATCATAATTTGAAGAAAATTATTTTTACTTGGTCAACAAGAGGCTGCGCTTTTAATTGTAACTATTGTTCTAATGGAATTTTAAATCAAAAATTAAAATACGGCATAAGATCAAGAAATATAGGTAAATTAGTTCAAGAAATTGAACATTTAAATAAAACATATGACTTTGACATATTGTTTTTTTCTGATGAAAATTTTCTATATAATACAGATTACTGTTTAGAGTTTGTTCAACGCATGAAGGGTAGAATAGAAAACTTAACTTTTGGATTTTTATCAAGACCTGAGCACATAAACAATAAGAATATTGATTTGCTAAAAAAGCTAAAAAATGTTGGGTGGCGATGGGTAAGCATAGGCATAGAAATTGGTAATGAAGAAAAAAGAAACTTATTTTTAAACAGAAAAAATACTAATAATGAAATTGTCAAAGCATTTGAAATTTGTAATGAAATAGGTGTTGCAACAAATGCCTTTCTTATTTCAGGTTTATATTTTGAGGATTCAAATGATTTGCTTATAACAGAAGATCTATTATTGAAATGCCAACCTAATTCTATAGAATGCAGTATTATTTTTCCACTAAGAGGTACGAAAATATTTTCGAAATACAAAAATAAAAACATGTTGTACAAAGAAGAAGGGTGTAAAAATTATTTCCGAGATATTTCTGTTGTACATCCTGAATATACTCACACACAGTTAAGAATTATTAAAAAATATTTTGAAAATATGCCTCATAAAAAGAATACAAAAGGAAATATTTTGACTATCCTTAATTAAATTTACCAACTACCAAATACATAACAAGCCTTTTGCAGCGGACCGCAAAAAGCCGCGGCCGCTGAAAAGCACGTTATAAATCAGTAACAAGTTTTAAAGGTTTCTAAAATGCTAATCACAAACAATGAAAATACTAACATCGGAAAATATGATGGGTTCTCTACGAATCTGCTAATTGGTGAATCTAATAGTGGTTCAAAGGAAATCTCTATTCAGCTAACCGATGTTGAGGTAAGTGGTATGCAGTTTCTACATTCTCATGAACAGGAACAATGCTATTATATTATTTCGGGAATTGGTAAAATGCTTATCGACAACCAAATGCGCAAAGTTAAAACTGGCGATGCTGTTTTCATCCCCTCAAACTCAATGCATGGAATTGAAAATATTGGAGAAACAGTATTAACATATTTAACTGCCAACAAAGCATTTGGAAAACAAAGAGAATCCGAAATTTGGCCTGATAAAAAGGCTTTATAACAATGCCCTTTCACAGCCGACCGGGCTTACGGCGCCGCTTTTTTAAAGGGTTTCACATTTACAATTTTACTGTTCTTTTAACCGTTTTCGGCATTTCCGCCCGGCGGGTGAAGGGCGGCGTTGGGCAAGGAACTATAAATGTCAGATGAAGGTAAACCACTAAAAGCAGATCATATTTTTAAGAAGATAGTCTGGCGACATACGATCTCTATTAGCCAAGCGATGGAGCAGGCTACCACATGGTCCATTACTGGTGTTGCTGCAATTGTCGGTCTTTTTATTAGCAATCTTGATTCAGTAGGAAGCCTCGTGAGTTCGATTGGTTTACG
The DNA here is from genome assembly GCA_027858815.1 of Desulfobacteraceae bacterium. Taxonomy (GTDB): domain Bacteria; phylum Desulfobacterota; class Desulfobacteria; order Desulfobacterales; family Desulfosalsimonadaceae; genus SURF-3. Next base: position 674 of record JAQIBZ010000283.1, on the reverse strand, counting down.
ATGGTTTCTCATATCATTCACGGCTTCACTTGTTTTCGGAGCGATCAGTAAACAGATTGGAATGACATTGGGGAAAGGCCTTGAAATGATTGAAAAGCTGGAAGGGGTGTTATCTTCTGATCAAGGCCAAATGTTAATGAGTCAAATGTCTACGCCTCCAAAAGAATTAATAAAAGAAATCGTAGAACCATTCTTTTGGCCCCTCTCTTTTTACATGAAAAGAAGTGCTATCAAAGGCCTCGACGATTATCTTTCTTCAGATAAGCGTTTTGTTAAATTGTTTTGCATACAATTAATTTTCGTATACCTACATGGGATTACAGCGGCAATTGGACTCATAGCCCTTGCATGCTCTATCATTAAATGACACAATGACCAACAATTTGCTGCACGGGAGCGCAAAAAGCAGCGCCCCCTGAAAAATGCGTTCGACGAAAGGAGGTAGTAAATAATGTCACGAAGGCAATGGGGTATGGAGGAAAATGGTGTCACATCTTGATTTGTGATTTATATTGACGCATCCAATAAAATGGCGATCGGCGGGCGATCGGGGTCGGACCACGCTAACTGTTTGGAGTTAAATCATATACGCTTAAAATAACCAGTGGAATTGAGGCTATATTGACTTTTTTAAAGGCAAAAAGAGCATTATAGTACTTTATATGGCGGGTGTG
>JAQIBZ010000200.1 GCA_027858815.1 Desulfobacteraceae bacterium | reverse complement strand
CCCGTTTTGAACAATTGTCGACATAAATAGTGCCGGAACGAAAACTTCAAAATCATGGTTGTCATTACGCGGAGTGAGGAACGAACGATAGTAATCCCCTGTCGATAATGAGATTGCTTCGGTCGTAGCCGTCCCTGCGACGCCAGCGGCGTGGCTCGCAATGACAAAAAAAGTGCAATTTGGAGACTTTCCGTTCAACCACTAAATAGCCCAAAATGCGCATTCCGCCCTGCATTTCGGAGATTTAATGCATAAATCCGGAACAAGATCCACTTGTTCCCTCAATCCCTGGGGCCGTAAAGGTAGCGCTATATAGAAAGGAGTAACGCATAAGGGTAACGTTATTAAATCAGTCAGTGAGTTTTTGAAGATATGTGCAGATATAAAAAATATTATTATTCCAGTATGTTAAATATAAAAAGGGAATATGGCTAAATTGTGGCATACAATTTGTATAAGTTATTATCTTGTTTGTTTATGAGTAAAAGGCGACGAAGGATTATTTGAATTTTGCATGTTCCAGCAGAAAAAAAGGCTATGGAACCGTTAAAAAATATTTCATCGGATATGACCATATTGATGCGGTCGATAAAAGTTTTAAGATAAAACCTCAACAAAGGAAGCTTGGCATACCTCCGCTAATATATATCTTCCTTTATCAATTGTCGGCGGGCCATGCGTCTTCAGCAGCGTGTGGTTCGTCGACAATATATAACCTAAATTAAGCGTTTTAAATTTTAAAAAAAATTAAACCAATGATAAAGTAAGCACGTTGACCTCCCTTCAATTCTTACTTTTCTAAAGCAGGTTGATCTCCTTGGCGATTTATAAGGGGATCAACCTGCATATTAAAAATTAACTTTGGCGGCAGGTTTAAAAAACTGTCACTGATAATGGCAATAACAATAAATAACAGTACATATGGTTTCAGGCAGCAGGCTGAAGATACAAAATGGTATTTCCAGTAGAGAATGACACTCTCTTTTCTGGAAAATTTAAGTCTCCTCTTTGCCGTTTTTTCTTTAGCTTTCTGCCTGTTTTTTTTAGGCTAATTTTAATACACGTTTAAGTTTCAATATTTAAAACGCTTAACTTATGTTATCTTAGGAAATAATCACTCAAAGGAACAAAAGTGAAAAAAATTCCGCTTAAAGTAAAGTTTTGTTTTATAATGGTCTGCGTTTTTATCGGGGGCATGGCGACTTTCTACTTTATGCACACTTGTCCTTTAAATTCAGCCGCTTGCATTAAGCAGAGCCATAAGCAACGGTTCCCGGTGGCGTTTCCGCATGATATGCACATGGAGAGTTATGATTGTGAGGTATGTCATCATAAATATGATGATGAAAAGAATAATGTAATAGATACCATGGAACTCTACAGCGGCAATGAGGATATTATGTGTGCCTCCTGCCATACTTCAGAAACTACGATTGATACCCGACTGGCCTATCACCGCCAATGCATAAGATGCCACGAGAAAGAAGTCATGATGAACCAGGTAGCAGCGCCGACTATGTGTAACGAATGTCATCGTCCGTCAGCTTTGACACCAACGGAAGAAAAAATAATTATCAGAGGATACAATGATTAAGGCAAAACAAAAACCGCTTAAAGAGATTTTAGATTATATTGCGCCATACCCGAATGTTCTGATTGTCGGCTGTGGCGGCTGCGTCTCCGTCTGCCTGGCCGGCGGGCAGAAGGAAGTCGCCATTCTGCAAACAGAACTGGAACTGGCGCGTGACAAAACAGAATCAGCCGGCCGGCTTTCCGGATATACGGTTGAGCGACAGTGCAACACACAATATCTCGGATCACTGGATGATATGGTAAAACGAGCTGACTGCTTGCTGTCTATGGCCTGCGGTGCCGGTGTGCAGCTTCTGGCTGAAAAATATCCCGACTCACCGGTTTTTCCGGCAGTGAACACCATTGCGATTGGCGTTGATCTGGATGTCGGGCTATATGAGGAACGGTGCCGGGCATGCGGTGAATGCGTACTGGCATATACGGCAGGAATCTGTCCGGTTACGCGATGTGCCAAGGGGCTATTTAACGGGCCATGCGGCGGGACCAATGGTGATAAGTGCGAAATCAGTGCAGAGATTAACTGTGCCTGGCATGAAATTTACACCCGCCTGAAAGCCCAGGGCCGGCTGGAAGATATATTGAAATTTCAGCCCCCCATGCAATGGCAGAATCAGATTAAGCGCACAATTGTTCAAAAAGGATATGAGCAGAGATATTATCAGGAATCACTATGAATATGACAGCTTTATTTAAAAATTTTTCCTATACTTTTTTATTGGATTTCATTCAGGGTCCGATGGTATGGCTTTCCTTTGTTATTTTCAGCGTTGGTCTGATTATTCAAACTTTCAGGTTGTTGAATCTGACTCAAAAAAAAGAAACGCGGTGTCTTTCTCCTGATGTCGACTTTGTAGTCCAAAATGCCCTATCAAAGCGGGAACGTTTTTTCCGACGTCTGGCATTTTTGAAAATAACCGTCATCGGGCAAAACTTCTGCATGGTGATGTTCAGTTTTTTGTTTCATGTATGTCTGGTGGTAACGCCCATTTTTCTTTTGGGGCATAATGTTATGCTGGACACATCGTTTGGATTCAGTTTGATTTCTTTTTCAGAAAACATCTCTGATACCCTGACAATGGTGGTGTTGATGTGCGGACTGGTGTTTTTTTTGCGAAGGCTTTTCCTTCCCCGGGTTCGGATTATTTCAACAGGATATGATTTTATATTGCTTTTTGTCGCGATTGCCCCGTTTTTAACCGGCTATCTGGCCCACCATCACCTGTTTAATTATAATATAATGATCATATTACATATACTTTCCGGCGAACTGATGTTGGTGATGATACCGTTTTCCAAATTTTTTCATATGGTTTTCTTTTTTGTTAGCCGGTTTAAGATTATCAGTGAGTATAGTATGGGGTCTCCTAAACGATCATGGCAATATTGACGACTTTCTAAAAAGTCCGTCTGCTGTGTTGCGCTTTACCGGGAAAGGGCTCAACGTACGAAAAAGTACGCCTCGCCCTTTCCCGGCTTGCGCGCCTTGCATACGAAGCTTTTTACAAAGCCGTGCCCCATCGTTATAGAAATGAAAAAATCAGGACTTTTTACGGGGCCATCAATTTTGAATCAGAAATAATCTTGTGGAGCAGTTAATGGGAACAACAACAGAAATAAATACAGATTCAATTAAATCAATTTTAAAAAAAAATAATAAACAGATCAAACTCGGCCTGGCTATGTGCGCTCATTGCAGTTTGTGCGCGGAAAGTTGTTTTTTATTTGTGTCACATGACAATGATCCGGAATATATGCCGTCCTATAAATTCATCAATTCTATCGGCAAATTATATAAAAAAAAGGGAAAGGTCAGCATGCAGGCGCTTGAAGAGATGCGGGATCTTGTTTTTGAAAAGTGCGTGCTGTGCACCCGGTGTTATTGCCCCTTTGGAATTGATATTCCTTCTCTGATTACCCTTGGCCGGAGCGTGTGTCGATCCCAGGGGTTGTTTCGGGCGTATGACAGGTGATATTATGATTAATCAGGGGGATTTATAATGAAATGTGATAGCTGTAAAGAGAATGTCGAAGAATCTGAAATAAGAGATTTACACGGCCAGGCATTGTGCGAGGACTGTTATATGGATCGCCTTTCGCCGGCAAAACCGTGTGATCCCTGGGCGGTATTTACTGCCAAATCTTTTTCAAAAAAAGATGGATCTGTTGTTGAGATGACAGACATCCAGTCCAGGATATTAGAGATATTACAGGAAACCGGCGGCGCGGAAACAGGGATTATATTAGAGCGGCTTCAAATAAAGCCGGCGGATCTTGAAAGAGAAATCGCCACGCTCCGGCATATGGAGAAAGTCAGGGGTGAACTGCGGGCGGGGAAGGAAAATACTTCATCTATGGTAAGTTGCCATCGTAAGCAGTTTTTGTATAGTCTCTAATATAAAGGATAGAGATCTTAAGAGTCAGCCTTAAAAGATTCGTTCGGCCGTGGTTTTTCTATAAGATAGCCGGAAACATACCGGTGGAGAATACTCGACATCAGTGTTTGGTATGGGA
>JAQIBZ010000174.1 GCA_027858815.1 Desulfobacteraceae bacterium | reverse complement strand
CAGGTTTGTCATTCCCGAATGTTTCTATCGGGAATCCAGTTATGTGCTATTCCGAACATAGATTCCGGCTAAAAACATGCCGGAATGACATTGTGCTGGCCGAAACGATGACTAAAGCCGAAACACTTAATCTGACACTTGAACATTTTGCTGTTTTAACGATTGTTAATGTAATTGTCAAAACAATTGCGTGTACAACTGTACGCAAAGGTATACTTAAAAAATAATGCTGTCAAGTGAATTAATTAAAAATAAATTGATATATTTTTAATTAATTGAATTAACATATAAAAAATCTCTATTTAGTGATGCTTGACGAACCATGTCCGGGGTTTGATCAAAGCCAGCAGCAGGCATTTAAAAACGTGATTGATACGATGGCGAAAATCAGTAATTTGGCGATTATTTATGTAACGCATCATAAAGAAACCCTTTCTGATTGCATCACAAAAACGGTGTCACTGGAATGAAATTCATTGATATTGAATTAACTGCATATCCACTTTAGTTAAGTTGAATCCTAATTTCAAAATTGATGTAACCACTGGCAGGCACGGTGGCCTGCCCTACGAAGTTTTGTGACAAGCTTCGTAGGGTCGGCCACCGTGCCGACCTTGAAAAACGGGTTTAACTTAATCGAAGTGGATAACCAGATTGAATTAAATCGTTAAACGAGATGAAAAAAAGGAAATGGCTGTAAGATGAATAGTCCCGCCGAATTGTCCCCGAATGCGCGTATTCTGTATCTCGGAAGCAGTGCAAAAGAAATCGATTCACTTGAACAGCGAATCCGCTCGATCGGGTATGAATTTACCGCCATCGGTTTTGATCAGGACCTGAAGCAGGAGATAAAATGGAAAAAACCGGATCTTCTGTTAATCGATGTGGACAGAGGTGACTGGTTTGCCCATGACATTTTAGATTTTCTCAAAAATCATCTGGATCGCTCCATTCCGGTGATGGTCATTGTTTACATCAATGACTATGACACCATCCAGGATGGAGTGAAACTAGACGTTTCAGAATTTATTATCAAGCCGGTGAACTGGACGCTTATGAAAACGCGGATCAGTAAAGTGCTGGCAACTCATCATCTGGCAAGTGACTGTCGGACAATCAATACTCGTTTTACCCAGATCCAGAAAATGTCCGGTGTGGGAACCTGGGAAATTGGTGCGCGTCATTCTACCATTAGTTGCTCTGAAGGGATTTCCTATATCCTGGAGTTGCCGAAGTATGCTGAAGAAATGGAATTAAAACAGTTTCTTAAGTTCGTGCACCCGGAGGATCGTGATGATGTTGCCAATCTCCTGCACCAGTCCATTAACCGGTTGTATCCCTTTAAGCGCGATCACCGCGTCATATTGGCTGACGGGACTGAAAAGATTGTGGATCACCAGGTATTTATGGTGCTTGATAAAACCACCAAAAAAAGAAAAGTCGTCGGCATCATTCAAGATATTACAGTAAGGAAACTCAGTGAATACCTGGAACAGGATCGCAGCCGCGTTCTGGAAATGATTGTCAGAAATGAATCTCTGCCATCTATTTTTAAAGAAATTATTCATATCGTAGACCGACAGAAAGCTGAAACCGCCAGCATCATCATTTCCATGCTGAATCAGAAAAAACTCCGTGTTCAGGCTGCTTCGTCCAACCTGCCTGAAGACTTTATCAAAGCCCTTGACAATCAGGCGGTCGGGCCGAAATCTGGGGCACAGGGAGCGGGGGCATACCTGGGTGATGTTGTTTCAACCAGTAATATTGCTGAAAGCCCGATGTGGGCGTCAGCCAGCAAAATTGCATTAACTCACGGTTTGAATGCCTGTTACGCATACCCCATCCTTTCCAGCAAGGGTGAGGTATTTGGGGTGATCTCCATATTCTACAGACATGTATGTGTGATGTCGGATACGGATAGTTATTTGCTGAAGATTTTAACCAACCTGGCGTCAATTGCCATTGAGCGTATTCGGATGAGCCGGCAGCTGCTTTATCATGCACGGCACGATAGTTTGACAGGGCTACCCAACCGGTTTTCTCTGTCTGAGAAAATGAATGAATTTGCTGAACGGTCAAAACGGTATAATGAGAAGATGGCATTTATGTTTATTGATCTGGATCGGTTTAAGCAGGTGAATGATTCCCTGGGGCATAAAGTCGGAGATATTTTGCTGCAAAAAGTGGCAAAACGGATTGCCGATCTGGCAAGAAAAACCGATATGGTTGCCAGAGTGGGGGGAGATGAATTTATTCAGGTGCTGACGAAGATAGGGAGTAAAGAGGATATGGCGCTGGTGGCGCAACGAATTATTGATGACATATCGAAGCCATATTATGTGCAAAAGCATGAGTTATATGTAGGCGCCAGTATTGGAATTTCCATCTTTCCGGATGATACCGGCGACCCTGCCCAATTGCAGAAATTTGCCGATATCGCCATGTACTATGCGAAGAATAAAGGCAAAGGAAGATTCCATTTCTTTAAACCGGGCATGGATGATAAAGCCATCAGCCGTCTTGAGATTGAAAATGATCTTCGCAAGGCGCTTGAAAGAAAAGAGTTTGAATTGTTTTATCAGCCGCAGTTTATGCTCAAGGACAGAAAGCTGATTGGGTTTGAAGCGCTGATTCGATGGAACCACCCGGAATATGGAAGGATTTCGCCGGACAGCTTTATTCCCATAGCCGAAAAATCGGAATTAATTATTCCCATCGGCACATGGGTACTTGAAGAAGCATGTCGGCAAAACGCCGCATGGGAGAAGGCGGGTTACGGACCGTTTCGGATTGCTGTAAATGTATCGGTGGTTCAGTTTTTGGAGCCGGATTTTCTTCAGATAATTAAACAGACCCTCAAAACGTATCATTTACAGCCTCAGCGGCTTGAGATCGAAATTACCGAGAGTGTTGTTGTGGAGGATATCAAGGAGGTGTCAAAGATTCTTTCCGCGATCCGCGATCTGGGTGTGCATACGGCAATTGATGATTTCGGCAGCGGGTATTCTTCCATGTCCTATATTGAAAATCTGCCGGTAACATCCATAAAGATCGATCAGGCGTTTGTACGGAAAGTCGGTTCTGAAAATGAGTCTGATGAGAAAAGCAAAATTCTGCTGGAATCCATTACCACGCTTGCCGCAAAACTGAATATGAAGTCTATTGCCGAAGGGTTTGAAACGGAATCCCAGTATCGGTATTTAAAAGAAATCGGCTGTGATATTGGGCAGGGATATTATCTAGGGATGCCCATGTCGGTGGATGATATTGAAATGCATTGTCAGAACGATCTTGCATGCACACTGGAACCGGGTCTTTTGGGAATTAAATGAATCCATTCTTAAAACGGTCCATCACTTCCGGGACTGAAATTTCATAATTGTTAAATTCTAAAGAGATCATACATCTTTTGCCAGTTTGTTTAGCTGGTGATAAATCAGCGCTAAAGCACGGGCTCCCCTGAATCCTTATTAGCCATGGGCGTGAGTGATTCTGTTTTGATTTCCGGTACAATTACAACCGTTGCCGCTTTTGAATTGACCAGGTATTTTTTGGCCAGTTCATTGATTTCCTGCTCAGTGATGGCAGCATAATCTTCCTGAAATGATCGGCACCAGTCCAGCTGCGCCGGGTGACGGCTGGCTCTTTTTAATACGCTATTGAGCCAGTAAGCGTTTGTTTTAACCCGTTCTTTAATAGAAGTAAGAATGGGTTTAATTGCCCGGTTTAATTCGTCGTTGTCAATACCCTGAGAGGCAAGGTCATCGACAATGTCTTGAAGGGTTGAGATGATTTCACGGGTGTCTTCCGGGTCTGTCTGGACCACGGTATTAAAAAGGCCATAGCTGTCATATGCCCGGCTGGGTGCATTATACGCATAGGAAGAATAACTGGCCCCCATTTCTTCCCTGATTTTAACACGCATCCGGTCGCTGAAAACTTCTGAAAGTACGGACAGCCGTCGGTTTTGCTGGATATCTTTGTAATCATCTGTCAGAAAAGCTAAATTTATCATGCCTTTGGGAATGACCGTCGGGACAGAAACGGTTAATGACTCCCCATTCGGAAATAGCGGTTGTCGCTTATCATGATTGATTTTTTCTTTGGATCGTTGCGGCAGGCTTCCTAAGTAAGTTGCTGCCAGATCGATGACCCGTTCCGGATCAAGATCGCCCACGATAGAAATTTCCAGGGGTGCGTTTTTCAATGCCGGGGTGATCCAGTTTCGAATATCATCTAATGTATTGTTTTTAAAGGTATCAAAGTCAGGGAGTCCAAAGCGGGCGTCGCCGCCGGCCAAAAACCGTGAGCCTTGAAAAACCATTGCACCGTTAATGGAATGCTTAAGAGATTTATAATCCTGAGTGTACTGGGCCAAGGCCAGAGAATAAGCATCTTCTCTGAATCCCGGATCATTTAAATAGGCGTGATAAAGTTGAAACAGCAACGGGATTTCATCGGAGACCGAATTCCCGGCAAGGGAAAAATAATCTTCATCTATCTGAAAGCCAACATGGGTATTTTTTCCGGTAAGGGCACGTTTGAGTTCATCTTTGGTTATTTGTCCCAGTCCGCTTAATTGAGTTACTTTCCTGGAAAGGGCCGCCAGGCCGGGATTTTCTTCGGGTTCTTGCTTTACGCCGTTGCCGAATATTAGTGCGGATTTTACTTCGTTTGCCTTAAAATCTGTGGGTTTTATATACAGATGAACGCCGTTTTCAAATTCTACATGAATAATACCTATGTCGGTGATGTCTTCCCGATTGATAATTTTGCCCTTTTCAACCGGTATCGGCAGATAGGGAAATTGAATCAGGCCCTTTTCTTCAGGTGCCTCTAATAGAACCGTCAGGCTTGCAGTGTATGTGTCAAGTATCTGGTTGAGTGGGTTGGCTGTCTGATTGTCCAGGTTAACGTTGCCTGTGACAATGATCAATCGATTGTCGGTATCCCAGTCATTTCTTATGGCCAAGTGAAGTTCTTCAGCCGTTACTGCCATAACCATCGGTTCTTTCAGACTTTTTATCTGATCCGGAGATTGGAATACCCGGTTGGCACTTAGGCTGTGCATTATCTGTCTTGCCAGATGCGAACTTTCTCTTGTTGATGCGGCCTTTGCCGCCTTATCCAACTGAGCAATATATGCTTTTTTTGCCAATTCGATTTCAGATTCCGTAAATCCGTATTTTATGGCTTTGCGCAGGGTCTGTTCTATCCGTGACAGAGTTTTTTTCCAGTTTTCCGGTGAACAGTCCGCATTGATGTCTGCTCCCTGCAGGTAATTTAAATAGTTTCCGGAACTGATCATGGCAGCGGTAAACGGTGTATCCGGATCGTTGAGCATTTCAGTCAGTCGTTTATTGACAATGTGATTGGCCATACCCGATCGGAGCTGCAGTTCCTGCTGCCTGATCGAATCCGGCGGGTTGATTTTCCAGGTGATTGTTTCAAGGCAAATACTGGTATTTCCAGCTTCCGGCTCAAAGTGGTAAAATGTTTTAAAGCCGGAGTGATTAATGCTGCCGGGATTTTGATATTTTGATGCCGGTGCTTTCGGCTTCATATTGCTGAAAAGAGCTTTGATCGAAAGCTCCGCTGTGGTGATTTCAAAATCACCTGCCATAATCAGCATCATTCTTTCCGGCCGATACCAGGTTTCGTAAAAATTCTTGAGCAGTTTCCGGTCAGCATTTCGGATTACTTCTTCCGTTCCGATAGGAAGACGGTCAGAAGGCAGGGCATCCGGAAGTTCGAACTTAAATGTTTCTTCAAATGTGCGGAAGCTGACAGAATCCCTGGTTCTTTTTTCTGCCAGGATGATTGGCCGTTCTTTTTCCACTTCTTCTTCGAGTATTAATGCGCCGGCGGCGTAGTCTTTTAACACCAGAAGACCGTCTGACAGGCTTTTGGAATCGCCTTTGGGAAGATCGATATCATAGACAGTGCTGTAGAATCCGGTGTGTGCATTGGCATCGGCACCAAATTTCATGCCAATACTTTGAAAATACTTGACTAACTCCCCAGGGGCAAAATTTTCAGATCCATTGAAAAGCATGTGCTCAAGAAAATGGGCTATTCCGCGTTCATTTTCTTTTTCAAGCATGGAACCTGCCTGAACAAAAAGATGCATGCTGACCCGGTTTTCCGGTCGGCTGTTTTTCATTAAAAGATACCGGAATCCATTGGGCAGTTCTTTATAAATAACATTCGGATCCGCTTTCAGGTCACTGGCGTCATGCGCCCACTGAGCGGTGGGATTAAATATTGCCTCTGAAGACGAAATAACGGGAATTTGTTGTTGTGCTTCCGGGTTGGCCTCAGATAAGTGATTTTGAAATGTGCTGCAGCCGAAAAGCATGATAATCAGGAATGCACACAAATATATTTTTTGGTAACCGAATCGTTTCATTATGATTTTATCCTTTATGGGCTGTTTTATGACTGAAAAATTTATTTCATGATCTGAGAACCGTATTCTATATTTTCCGAAGGGTCAAAAAATAAAATAAATTGGATTTTTGAAATGTCAAAACTGAATTATTATATAGGTGCTTAAAAGTCAATGCGGGTTAGGATCTGGATTTACCCTTGATGTTGTTTTGAGCCTATGCTAATACCGGCACAAATGGTGACGTATGTGATTGAAAATGGACTTATGCCCTATGGTAACTATCTAATAATATGATAAATTGACAGTATGATGTCAGCTGAGCTTCCCATCCTGATTTTTGGTTTTATTATTGGTTTCTATATGGCCTGGAATATTGGAGCTAATGATGTGGCCAATTCCATGGCGTCCTCGGTCGGCTCAAAGGCCATTACTCTGCGGCAGGCAGTTTTTATTGCCGGTATACTGAATATTGTCGGTGCAACGTTTATTGGTGCCCATGTGACCAATACGATCCGTAAGGGAATAATATCACCGGAAGTTCTCAATGACCCGCATATGGCATTAATCGGGGCGCTTTCGGCGCTTTTGGCAGCTGCTATATGGGTTTCTTTTGCAACATGGAAATCTCTGCCGGTGTCAACGACACATTCCATTGTCGGGGCAATGGTCGGATTCGGCCTGATTGCCGGCGGGTTTTCCGCAGTCAACTGGGGTAAGCTGGGGGCTGTCGTTTTGAGCTGGGTCATTTCCCCGTTGTTCAGTCTGGTCATCGGTTTTGTTATGTTTAAAATTATCGTAAGACTTATCCTGGTCCGTCCAAAATCATATGAATCCGCATTGAAACTTTCTCCGATATTTATTGGCTTGACGGTTTTTGTCTGTGCCATGTCGTTTTTGTTTAAAACCCCTCTGGGGAAATCGGTTGAGATGTCAAACCCTGCGGCGGCAGCGATTTCATTGGTTATAGCAATAGTGCTCGGATTTGCCTTTTAATACCTGATCAAAAGGCTGTTAAAGTCTAAAAAAGACGGCGACGCAGAGGACGTTTTTAAGCGGATACAGATCGGAACTGCCTGTTATGTTGCTCTGGCGCAGGGATCCAATGATGTGGCCAATGCCATTGGTCCTTTGGCGGTTATTTATTTTCTGGTTAAAACCGGATCAGTCGGTGCGACGGTTCCGGTGCCTTTGTTCTTATTGCTTTTTGGCGGTGTGGGGATTGCTTTAGGTATTGCGACTGGCGGTTCCCGGGTCATCAAAACTGTGGGGGAGAGAATTACCACATTGAGCAATACTCGCGGATTCGCTGTTGAATTTTCCGCCGCGACCACCGTTCTTGTTGCTTCAAAAATGGGGTTGCCGGTTTCAACTACCCACGCGGCGATTGGTGGTGTCATGGGGGTCGGCCTTGCCCGTGGAATTGAAGCGGTTAATTTTGGTATCATATTTAAAATCATGTTATATTGGGTACTTACTGTTCCTGTAGCAGCAGTTACCTGTATGATTCTATTTAATATTCTTGAGTTTTTTATATAAAGGAGGCGCCTTATGCGTATACCATTTTCTTCAATGTTTATAACCTCACCATTTGATTCATTGCAGGAGCATGCGGAGAAAGTGAAAGAATGTTCATGGGCGTTTCAGCAGGCTATGGAATGTTATGCATCCAGCCAATGTGATACCTTTGAAGAACTCAGGCAGGATGTTGCCCGTTTTGAGAATGAAGCGGATGCCATCAAGCGCCGTATTCGCGGACATCTGCCCAAGGGTGTGATGATGCCGGTGGAAAAATTTCAGTTATTCAGGTATTTGAGAGAACAGGACAATGTCCTTGACTCGGTCAAGTCGGCGATCAGCTGGCTTTCCTTTCGTCCGGATGCCGGGATTCCGGAATACGCTGAAAAGGATTTTTTTCTTTTAATCGATGCGGTGATTGAACCCATCGAAGAATTGACCGTTATGGTTTCAGAGGCGCGGATCTATTTTAAGAATTTTTCCGAAAAGCAACGGCAGAAAATCAAGGAAATTATTACCAACCTGAGACAGATGGAGCATGAAGCGGATAAGCTGGAATATACGCTCATTAAAAAGATTTTTAAATATGAAAAAGACCCTATTACTCTTCAACATCTTGTTAAATTAACTGAAATAATAGGAAATATTGCTGATCATGCGGAGAATACGGCGGATATGATGCGGGCCATGCTGGCTAAATAAGGGAGAGCCAAAGGAGGGCAAGGGCTTTTTAAGCTTTATTGCATAAAGGCCCATTTGATATAAGCAAAAAGTATTGCCCAGGAAATAAAGCAGACAATATAAGATATCCAGTTAACGCTTTTTCTTGCCTTGCCATATTTATCCGCACGGCCGATTCTTGCATGGCATGAATAGCATCTTTTGGCATCTAAGGGCAGGCTGACAAAACATTCCGGGCACCGCTTAACGATGATTTCATCTGTCGTATCATCCTGCTTTTTCTTTTTTTTTATCTCGCCCATTTGTCCTTTTTGGATTGTTCGGTGGTTTAAATTTTTGTTTGTCTGGAACGGGCGCTTATGAATATCAGCTAACTATTTAATATCATTAATTAGTGTTTTTGTAAAATGTTTTAATAATAACGATTTTATAAAAATCCTCTTTTTGTTTAAATGTGGTCTGATTTTAGTTAAAAAATATTATAATTTTAATTGTTTATAAATTCCTTTGAAATCGTGATCTCGCTGTTCTCTCGCAGGTTGTTAACCCAGGAGCTGTAAAGTGCGGTTTGTTTTTGTGATAACATCCGGTCATGAATATTGTTTTTTGCTATATTTAGCCCCTGATCCAGTGGGAGCTTTCTTGTCTGCAATTCTATAACATAGAGTCCGGTATCTCCCTGGACCACCGCTTCCGGTAATTTATTGTCTAATGTTAGTTTAAATGCGGCGGCCATCAGTTTTTTGTCATTGCCGACGCCTGGCACAGATGCGTTTCGGTTCATCGATCCGGTTGTTTCTATCTGGATCAGGGTGTCTCCTTCTGCTGCTGTTGCCATCGAACCGGCGGTTTTTACTTTTTCAAGAAATTTTTTGGCTGCTTCTTCAGCAGCTATTTTCTGTTGCGCCTGTTTTGTATTTTTGGTTACTGCTTCTTTAATTGCATCAAGCGCGGGAATTTTTTCCGGTTCCTTGTTGAGGATCTGTATCAGATAATATGATTCTCCTATTTCCGTAATATCACTGAGTTCCATCATTGGCAGTTTAAAAGCGGTGTCTGCGAATGCTTTGCCAATGCCATTCGGTCCCTTGTTCATCGTAAAAAAATCAGTCGTAACCAGTTCAAGTCCGCTGTCTTTGGTGTTTTTCTCAAATTCTTCACCATCAAAGGTTATATCATAGAGAGACACTGCGGCATCATAGGCGATGTTTTTGGCTTTTCGATCTGCCAGTTTTTCTGTTATTTGCATTGAGGCTTCTTCGAAGGTCATGGTGGATGCCGAATTGTGTGCTTCCACTTTGATAATATGCCATCCGAATTGGGTCCGGACCGGTTCGCTGATATCTCCGACGGCCATTGCAAAGGCTGCATCGGAAAAGGGTTTAACCATTGATCCTCTTTTAAATGAGCCGAGTTGGCCCCCTTTGTCTTTAGACGGGCCTTCAGAATACGTTTTTGCCAGTTCGGCAAATTCTTCTCCGGATTTTGCTTTTTCCATAACATCTTGTGCTTTTATCCGGGCATCTTCTGCGGTTTTCTTATCCGCATCTTTGGTGACTTTGAAAAGAATGTGGCGGGCGGAAACAGTTTCCGCCACTTTGAATTCATCCTGCTGTTCTGTGTAATATTGCTGGATTTCGTCATCCGAGATCACTGCGTCAGCTTTATAAGCATCCGGGTCAAATTTGACATATCTGGCCTGAATCTGCGGCTGTGTTATATATGAATTTTTATTATTGTTATAATATTCTTCAATCATCTGGTCGGTAACTTCAATGCCTTTATACATCTCGGGTTTGAAGGCCGCGTAGTTTATATCAATAGCTGTATTTTCCCAGTTATACCATTCCCGAATTTCAAGATCAGATACTTTTGCATTTCTGGTTATCACGGAGCGCAAGCGGTCCAGCAATATCGCTTCTTTTTGCATGGTTTCAAAAGATTCTGGTGTCATACGGTTCTGGCCGAGGAGTTGCTTATATCGTTGATTGTTAAATGCACCGTTTTTTTGAAATGCCGGAATCCGGGTGATTGATTCCACCAGCTCAGTATCCGCTACTCTTAATCCGTTTTTTACAGCCGCCTGGCGCAAAAGGGTTGTGTTAATCAGTTCATCAATAGCCTGCTGTTTAACGTTGAACATTTTGATCATTTCGTCGTTTAAACGGTTCCCCAATTGGGCACGAAGATTCTCAAGAACTCTGTTGTAGGTCTGCTGGTACTGGCTAATGGTAATGGCGTCACCATTGACGCTTGCTACTTTTGACGCCCGTTTGGCATTAAAAGAACCCGCACCCATAAAGATAAACGCCAGAACAATGAAAAACAGAAGGACTTTGATGACCCAGGAACCGGCATTTTCTCGCATTGTGTTCAGCATGGAATTCCCCTTTAAAATCTGAGATATGGTTTTATAATCAGAAAGAATATAATCTTTCTGAATTGTTAGAGTTGAATGAAGATGGTGCATATAATAAGTGGTATGTATTTATTATTAAGTGCATAACTTGTCAATAAAAGATCATTGATTTGAAGGGATTTATCTGCGCATATTCAGTATTGAATTATAGCGTTGAGTTTTGATTGGGGAAATTTGGGTAAAATATTTATTGACAGAAAAATTTCATTTGATTAGTTTATTTTCGATCACGCGGGGCTGTAGCTCAGCTGGGAGAGCGCATGACTGGCAGTCATGAGG
>JAQIBZ010000069.1 GCA_027858815.1 Desulfobacteraceae bacterium | reverse complement strand
TATCCGCCGGATACGGTGTTTTTGAATGCAATGAACGGACAATTTGATGCGGTGGTCTGCATGTATCATGATCAGGGTCTGATTCCGTTTAAAATGATTCACTTTTCCGATGGTGTGAATACCACTTTAGGCCTCCCCATTATCCGTACATCCGTTGATCACGGCACAGCCTATGATATCGCCGGAAAGGGTGTCGCAGATCCGGGGAGTCTGATACAAGCTATTAAAATGGCAGCCTTTCAGTCAACCTGCCAGATGGAAAAGAATCATAATCAGGCCTGATCCGTTGTATGAAAGGCGTTTACCGTTTTCGAAAATTCTCATCTCTAAGTTTCAAAATTAAATAATTCAATGGAATCAGAGTATATTATCATCAGAGGGGCACGGCAGCATAATTTGAAAAATGTTGATGTTGATCTGCCCCGAAACAAGTTTATTGTGATCACCGGACTATCCGGATCCGGAAAATCCAGTCTCGCGTTTGATACATTGTACGCAGAAGGCCAGCGCCGATATGTGGAATCCTTGTCAACATACGCCCGGCAATTTTTGGAGCGAATGGAAAAACCGGATGTGGATCTGATTGAAGGGTTGTCCCCGGCAATTGCCATTGAGCAGAAAAACGCCAGTCACAACCCCCGGTCGACGGTGGGGACGGTGACTGAAATATACGATTATCTGCGGTTGTTATTTGCCAGAATCGGTACGCCTCATTGCTACAAGTGCGGGCGGCCCATTACATTTCAGACAGTGGATCAGATCATTGACAGCGTGATGTCTCTTTCCGAAGGTGCTCGGATTATTATTCTGTCGCCCATTGTGTCCGCCCAGAAAGGAACGCATGAACAGCTGTTTGCCCGCTTGAAGCGCGATGGTTTTGCACGTGTGAAGGTTGATGGGCAAACTTTGGAAATTGACGGTATCGGAAAACTTGCTAAAACTAAAAAACATACCATTGATGTGGTGGTTGACCGTCTGGTAATCAAGGAAAAAATGAGAAATCGGCTGGCGGATTCTCTGGAACTGGCCATTTCTCTTTCCGGTGGTGTGGTAACAGTGGATGTGGTGGATCAATCCGGATCAACCATCGATACGATTTTATTTTCTGAAAAAGCAGCCTGTATTCACTGCGGGATCAGTTACCCGGAGTTGACCCCGGCCAGTTTTTCTTTTAATTCGCCTCAAGGCGCATGTCCTAAATGTGACGGGCTGGGGGTGACGACTGAATTTGCTCCTGAACTGGTGGTACCGTCTGAAGATTTGTCGATTCGTGAAGGGGCTGTCCGGCCTTGGGAAAACCGTAACTCCGTTCAGTTTGCCGAATTTTTAGAAGCACTGACAACCCACTACAAAGCGGATATTTATACGCCATACAAGGATTTGCCGGACACATTTAAAAATGTCCTGTTGTATGGATCCGGGGATGAGCAAATTCCTTTTTTCATGCATCGCGGTACTCGCCGGATCAATTTTACCCGTCCGTTTGAAGGGGTCATCCCAAATCTTGAACGTCGTTATGTGGATACGGATTCTTATCAGACACGCGAAGATATCAAGCAGTATATGAATTTCAGACCCTGCAAAGAATGCAATGGCACCCGTTTGAATCAGGTGAGCCGTTCCGTTAAGGTGAGTGGAAAAACCATTGCGGAAATCGGAGTTTTTTCTATTGAAAAAGCCCTTGCGTTTTTTAAAAGTATTCAGCTTTCAGAAAAAGAGATGATAATCGCTAAGCGGATTTTAAAGGAAATATCGGATCGTCTGAGTTTTTTAACAAATGTGGGATTGTCCTATTTAACCATTGATCGTTCTGCAACCACGCTGTCCGGCGGAGAAAGCCAGCGCATCCGCCTGGCCACCCAGATCGGATCAAAACTGACCGGGGTTCTCTATGTTTTAGATGAACCCAGTATCGGGCTGCATCAGCGGGATAATCGTCGTTTGCTTGAAACATTAATTAAAATGCGGGATTTGGGTAACACCGTGCTGGTGGTGGAGCATGATGAAGAGACGATCCTGTCAGCCGATTTTGTTGTGGACATGGGACCTGCTGCCGGGATTAAGGGCGGTGAGGTGGTGTTTGCCGGATCACCGGCAGATTTAATTAACGATGAGAATTCTCTGACCGGACAGTATCTTTCCGGACGTAAGAAAATTGAAATTCCTGTTCATCGAAAATTGCCGGGCAAGGAACGGTTGGTCATTAAGGGTGCCTCTGAAAATAATCTGAAGAATATTGATGTAGAATTTCCTTTGGGATGTTTTATCAGCGTGACCGGGGTTTCAGGATCCGGAAAATCCACTCTGGTTCTTGAAACAGTGTATCGACTGCTTGCTCAGCGGTTAAATCGAAGCGGCAAACCAGCCGGGAAACACAAGGAAATAACCGGTGTGGAATATATTGATAAGGTGATTAATATTAACCAGTCACCCATCGGCCGCACGCCAAGATCAAATCCGGCAACATATACCGGGGTTTTTACATTTATCCGTGAACTTTTTGCAAAAACAGCGGATTCACGCCAGCGCGGGTATAAGCCCGGCCGTTTCAGTTTTAATGTCAAAGGCGGTCGGTGTGAGGCTTGTTCCGGGGATGGCATTATTAAAATTGAGATGCATTTTTTGCCGGATGTATTTGTTACCTGTGATGTTTGCCATGGAAAACGCTACAATCGTGAGACCCTTGAAATAAGGTATAAGGGTAAAAATATAGACGATGTATTGAACATGACCGTTAATCAGGCTTTAAAATTTTTTGAAAACATCTCAAGTGTCCGGACCAAACTTCAGACGTTAGTTGATGTCGGGCTGGGTTATATCCATGTGGGACAGCCGGCAACCACCTTGTCCGGCGGTGAGGCCCAGCGGGTGAAACTGGCCAAGGAACTGGCCAAGCGGGATACCGGGCGAACGCTTTACCTGCTGGATGAGCCGACAACCGGTCTTCATATTGATGACATTAAAAGTCTGCTCACGGTTTTAAAACGCTTTGTGGATTCCGGCAATACGGTTATTGTGATAGAACATAACCTGGATGTGGTCAAATTTTCAGATTACATTATTGATTTGGGACCTGAGGGAGGGGACCATGGCGGTGAGGTTATCGGGTGCGGTTCACCGGAGGAAATTGCACAAATTAAAAAATCACATACCGGCTATTTTCTAAAGCCCATGCTTGAAAATTAATAATTGATCTCTTTTGATTATGAGAATCTTGTAAGCGTATTTAAATGGCTAAGTTAAAAATTCCATATACAAGGCGGAGTGGTTTTTCAGACCCAAGATAATACACGTCGTATATTGAGGGGCTGAAAAACAACGACAACGCAGTAGATGGGATTTTTAACGACGCCACTATGCGGGGCAGCATTTGACGCCGTAGATGCGGTGAAATTGGAAATCGCTGCTTGAACAAAAAAAAAGGGCTGTGCCTGAGGCCCAGCCCTTTTTTAAAAACAAATTTGTATCTACTGATTATTGATTATTGACCGAGCAGTCCGGCAATAGCAGCAGCCTGAGGATGCGCATAAATCAGAATCAGAGAAACAACGAGTGCATAAATACACAGAGATTCGATCATGGCAAGACCGATCAGCATTGTAACAGTAACTTTTCCGGAAGATTCCGGGTTTCTTGCAATACCTTCAACAGCGGCTTTCAGACCCATGCCCTGACCAAGACCGCAACCGAACGCAGCGATTGCAATACCAAAACCTGCAGCGAATGCACATGCGACAAAAAATTCCATAACTAAACGTCCTCCTTAAAAAAAATTAATAATCTTCTTCCATCTTCCCATAAAATTTAGCAATAAAATTGCATATAAACTGTATTCATATTCTGCCTGATTAAAGACAACGATCAGGCAATGAGTAATTAATGAGCGTGTTCCATGGCACCCGTAAAATAGATAACCGACAGCAGAAAGAAAACAAATGCCTGTACAAAAGCGACAAAAATACCCAGCGCCATGATCGGCAGGGGGGCAAAAAACAGGCCGGCAAGACCGAAAAGAATACCTAAGACAATTTCATGGCCCATCATGTTTCCAAAAAGACGGAAAGACAGAGATAAGATTCTGGCAAAATGACCGATGATTTCAATAACGAAGATCAAGGGGCTCATCCACCATACAGGACCTAAGAAATGTTTAATATAACCGGCGCCATGGTATTTAATGCCGATTATGTGGGTAAAGGTAAAGACCACCAGGGCAATAGAGGCTGTGGTGTTCAGGTTGGCGGTGGGCGGGAAAAAGCCCGGTACCAGACCAATCAGATTGCCGATAAATACATAAAGGAAAACTGTTCCGGCCAGTGGAAACAGCCAGCGGCCTTCCTCACCGGTAATGTCGACCATGAATTCTTCCATGCTTGAAACGATGAGTTCAGAGATATTCTGTGCTTTGGTAGGGACCATACTGATACCTTTGGCAGCCAAAGCGCCAAGACCAATCAGTAATGCCATAACGACCCAGGCATAAACAACATGCGGGTTAGCGGTTGCAAATTCTCCCAGACCAACCATTTCAAAAAGCTTAACGAAAAATAAATAGGGATGTTCCACCTTATACCGCCTCCTTGAAAATATTATTTTTAACTTCGTATAGCGTGGCCAGCATAATACTTGCCACAACCACCGATAAGCCGATAAACAAACCCAGAGGATTTACATAACCCCCTGCAATTAAGAATAAAATAATCAGGCCGCTGATAAAAAACCTGATATAATATTTAATCAGTACAACATTGGGTGACGCCAGATGCGGCGGCGTCAGTGATTTCTTCAGTGTCCGATACAGCAGGTGGAAATTGACGGTGACAATCAGACCGCCGGCAATGATACCCAAAGTAACACCGGAAGAAGACATAAAATGTCCTGTTACTGCTGCTAAAATCAGCAGTATCCAGTTTGATCGAACAATAAATGTCAGAAGTCTTTGCTGTATTGACATTGTTTCATTTCACATATTTTTACTTTTTTTTACTGCAATCATTATATTTCTTGCAGCAGCGGCAATGCCCAGGGCGAAAAAAATAAACATACACCATGGTGCCGTGCCCAGCCATTTGTCCAGTTTTAATCCGACAAAGACACCGATAAAAATTGAAAGCGCCACAGACAATCCAAGGCTGCTGTAATATCCAAGCTCTTTGAACATCTGCCGATTTTCTTTTTTCATGCGACCCTCCTTTGGGTGCAATGAATAAAAGCTTTAAAAGGAATTTTTCCTATCATATGAAAATAATGAGGTCAATATAAAAAAATATAATATTTTAAGGTTTTGAATTTAAAGAAGTATTTAAAATATATTTAAAATTCAATATGTTTTAGTGAAAAAGGTGAAATTTTTAAAGGAACTCCCCGCCTGATTTAAATAATAAGTACCCGGCCACAGGCATCCGTTCGAAAAGCTTCACCGGAAACTGCTCCGGTTACTTCTCCAATGATTCGGGCATCAATGCCTTGATCACGCAGGGCCTTTAAGCAATCTTTAGCATTTGTTTCACCCATAGAGGCCACCAGGCCGCCGGAAGTCTGCGGATCAAACATCAGGTCGGCAATGATCGCATCAACGCCAGGTTCAATAAATACGCCGGTTTTAAAAAAATGTTTGTTGTTATATGCACCGGCCGGGAACATGCCCATACGGGCAAAATCCAGGACGTCTTCGATCAACGGTACATTTTCCGCATAAAGGGTTATGGCCATTTTAGCCGCCGCTGCCATTTCATAAACATGACCGGCCAGGCCGAAACCGGTAATATCAGTCAATGCATTTGGGTTAAACTTTAATATGATTTCAGCAGCATACTTATTGAGTGTAGATGCCACAGTCACCAGATTCTGAATGGTATTTTTTTTAGCCAGTTTTCCTTTGACTGCGGTAGCCAGAATACCGGTGCCGATGGGTTTGGTTAAAATCAGGCGGTCGTTTATCCGGGTTTTTGCATTCGTCAGGATACGGTCCGGGTGAATCAGGCCGGTGACGGATAAGCCGTATTTAAATTCCGCATCTTCCACACTATGTCCGCCGACCAGCGTTGTGCCGGATTCATGAATTTTTTCCAGTCCGCCGGCAAGTGTTTCCATTAATACGGATTCCGGCAGATCTTCTGATGGAAAACAGACAATATTCATGGCTGTCAGTGGGCGGCCGCCCATGGCATATACATCACTTAACGCGTTGGCCGCAGCAATGGATCCAAACGCAAACGGTGAATCAACAATGGGCGTGAAAAAATCAAGTGTCTGAATCAGTGCCGTATCATCGGAAATTTTATAAACACCGGCATCATCAGCTGTTTCAAATCCCACAAGCAGTTGTGGGTCAGGGTTGATTTTTAGTGTAGACACAACTCTGTCCAGGACCCCCGGACTCAATTTGGCTGCTCAACCGGCAGCCCGCACTTTCTGCGTTAATTCGTATTTTTTGTCTTTATTATCAAACATTTTTTTTGGGAATCCATGTAAAAAGTCAGGTTTAAATGGCAAAGAAAAAAGTTCCACCAATCATATATAAATTGGCAAGGCGCACAAATTTTTCGTGATGATTCGTACTTGTCGTACGATGAAGAAACGAAAAATGCAGCGTAACGCAGAAATTGGACTTTTTGCGAAGCCATTTAGAATATATGTGTTTTAGCGTCAAATACCGGCCCATCAATACAGACGTGCTGATACTTTCCGGTGGTTTCATTTTTATTCACTGCACAGCCGAGACAGGCTCCAAGCCCGCATGCCATGATGGTTTCAATAGAAATTTCACACGGCAGTTCGTTTTTATTAGCAATGTCGGCAACTGCCCTGAGCATGGGCATGGGGCCGCAGGCATAGATCATATCCGGACGATTTGACATTATCCATTGTTCCAGCGGTCGGGTGACCAGGGCCTGTTCCCCTTCAGATCCGTCATCCGTTGTCGTGCGAACGGTCATTCCAAACAATTGAAAAATATTTTTGCACAGGATATCCTCGGACGTTCGTCCCCCAAGACAGGCAATGGAATTTAATAAGCTGACGCCGGATTCTTTGAGAGCGTCTGCAAGAGAAACCAATGGGGCGATACCGATACCGCCCCCAATCAGTGCGACATTTTTGAAATTTTTGAAATTTTTGAAAACGGTAAACCCGTTGCCTATAGGCCCCAGCAGATCGATATGATCGCCGGCAACAGCTCGGGTCAGTTTTTCAGTAAAACCGCCCACCACTTTATACAAAATTTCCATTCC
>JAQIBZ010000602.1 GCA_027858815.1 Desulfobacteraceae bacterium | reverse complement strand
CCATACAGGCCCCTAAGCCGTCACATAAATTATCTGCAATAACTCGGGCTTTTCCGCCAATAATCTGGATCGCCCCTTCAGCACATGACGGGACACATTGTCCACAGCCATCACAAAGTTCATCATCGATTTCAATTATTTTACGTGTGGTTTCCATATATTTTCTCCTAAGTTCTCTTGAATTTTAATTGAGCAATTGAGCAACAGCAGTTTTTTTACCGTTTTCCGTAAAAAAAGAAGAATTAATTATTTTTTCAATCTTTTCAGGGTCGCTCTTTTTTTCTTTTTGATTATCCTCAATATTAACTATCAAATCCGCATCATAGATGACCTTGAAGTTCAGCGTCTCTTCTTCTCTTGGATGATGGTGATGACCTATGATATCGCAAACTTCTCCGATAAGGTCTTCGCTGGCTCCCAGCTTTTCCATGATCGATCTGGCGATTGCAGGTCCTTCCTGTTCCTGGTAAACAGCAGCAGTTGACTGATGTTTTCTTTCCGCTTCATGAATGCCGATATCATGAAGATATGCGGAAGCAAGAATGACGGCCATATTCCCGCCTTCTGCCATACCGATTTTTTGTGCATACCGGGCCACACGCGATGCATGGCCGATGCGTTTGAAATCAGTTTTAAAATATCTTTTCATTTCAATGGCTATGCGATCCTTGAGCAGGTCATCACGCTGGGCCAGCAATTCAGTTGGCAATGAACCCAGGCATTGTTCTGCAAATTTACAATATGCGGCACATCCAAAGTCCATTTGCGGATTGGCAAAACGATGACCGCAATGGCGGCATTTTCGGGTGGTATCATCCTTGAAGAACTCAACCGTTTTTCCGCACTCCGGGCATTTTGCTTCAAAAATCGAGTCAGATTTCCAGTATCGGCTGTCTTGTCCGGGACATTTCATAACAGGCCCTCCGTAATTTCGGTTATATGTTTCATCTGTTAAGTCCGGTAATTGATATTTGCCGATTTGTATAGTATGAAGACTTAACTTTTCTATTTTAATATAATCACCAAATCGGTTAATTAAAGTAATCAGTATTTCGGGTTGTTGTAAAAAATACGTTTATCTATTGTCCTTGTTGATGTGACGGGTGTCTTAACCGTATTTTTTGATTCCATCTTACAGATTAAGTGCCGGGCCTGCATTGACTTATGTCAAAAAAATTAAAAAAAGTGAATTGTATAGAAAATGAAATCATATTTTAAGCTGATTGCCGAAACCGTACTTTTTGACGGTTTGCCGGAGCACCATATCAATGAGTTGCTGAACATTGCACGTGAAAAAGAATATAATAAAAACGAGTTGATCTTTTCAGAAGGGGATGAAGGAAACGGATTTTATATAAATGTTGAGGGCATGATAAAAATTTTTAAACTATCTGCCGAAGGTAAAGAGCAAATTCTGCATATATTTGGTCCGGGTGAGCCGTTTGGTGAAGTGCCTGTTTTTTCGGGCCAGACGTTTCCAGCCAATGCGGAATCGCTCAGCAAATGTCGGGCATTGTTTTTTCCACGTAAATCCTTTATAAATTTGATTACGGAAAATCCTTCCATTGCTTTGAATATGCTGGCGGTGCTTTCTCTACGGCTGCGCCGGTTTACCATACAAGTGGAAAATCTGTCCCTTAAAGAGGTTCCCGGACGGCTTGCGGCACACCTGTTGATGCTTTTTCATGAACAGGAAAAAACTGATATTATTAATTTAAATATTTCAAAATCCCAGCTTGCCAGTCTTCTCGGCACAATCCCGGAAACATTATCAAGGATTCTGCGTAAAATGGGGGATCAGAGCTTAATTGATGTTGCCGGTAGAAAGATTAAACTGTTAGATATTGACGGGCTTGAAATACTTGCCCAGACCGGCCGGGTGGGTGGATTTTGAAAACTTATAATTTTTTCAATGAAGATTTTGACAAATAAATGATTGTTAACTAAATATACAAGACTATGCCTGAGATAAAATTTAAAAAGATATTAGCCAATGAAAAGAATCTAATCCGGATTCTTGATAATTTGAAAGAGGGCATTATTGCCCATGATTTAAATCGCCGGATTTTCTTTTTCAACCGGGAAGCTGAACGGATTACCGGGTACACCCGATCTGAAATTCTGCATAAAGATTGCCACGAAGCCTTTGGCAGTCCTTTTTGCGGGGAACGATGTCTGTTCCGCACTGACGATACATTTGTGCCGAATACGTCTGATTATCCGGTAACGTTTATCACCAAAGATGGTGAAACACGAAATGTTGAAATGTCTGTTTCAAAAATGCGGGATGAAGACGGCGAGGTTCTCGGCGTCATTGCATTTATGAAGGATGTTACGGATGTTGTCCGGTTTCAGTTGCGAACCGGTGAGTTATCCGGTTATTTAAATATCATCGGCCGTGACCGGAGGATGCTCCAGATATTCCAGCAGATTCGGGATTTATCAGGGTATGATTATCCGGTGCATGTTTTTGGAGAAACCGGAACCGGCAAGGAACTCGTCGCTGAAGCGATTCATTCAGACAGTCGGCGGGGCGGCGGGCCGTTTGTCCCGATCAATTGCGGCGCATTGCCGGAAAGTCTGATTGAGAGTGAACTTTTCGGACATGTGAAGGGTGCATTTACCGGAGCTATCCGGGATAAAAAAGGTCGTTTTGAACTGGCAGATGGCGGCTCTGTGTTTTTAGATGAGGTGGTGGAACTTTCAAAGGAGATGCAGGTAAAGCTCCTTCGTGTTCTTCAGACCGGCAAATTTGAGAAAGTCGGTGGAGAAAAAACGGTTTCCGTCAATGTCCGGATTATCAGCGCAACAAATTCGGATCTTAAAAACGAAGTTAAAATTAAAAACTTTCGAGAAGATCTTTATTACCGTCTGAATGTTATTCCTATCGAGTTACCGCCGCTCAGGGATCGGAAAAATGATATTCCCCTTTTGGCTGATTTTTTTTTAAATCAGTTTAGCGAAGGGGAAGCAGATAAAAAAGTTGAAATCAGCAAAGAAGCCATCTCCCTGATGATGGACTATGCCTGGCCGGGAAATGTGCGTCAGCTTCAGAATATTCTTCAGTATGCAATTGTCAAATGCAGCCGTAATTATATCCGTCCGGAAGATCTTCCCATGGAACTCTCCTCGCTACAGGTGACTAAAAGCCGCCGTGGTCCGACCAAAAAATTGAATTTTGAAGCGGTACAGGATGCCCTTGAAAAAACCGGTCATAATAAGGCCAAAGCAGCGCGTTTGCTTGGGGTTGGTCGCGCGACATTGTACCGATTTTTAACTGATTATCCGGATGTTCTTCCTGAATCCTTAGAAAAGTCATAGTTGAAAGGGAACCTGATTGCGTAGCCCAACTCTTCCTTTTTTTAAATCATACGCAACATCGTATACCATGATTTCAACACCATTTTGATGTGCTTTTCTTAGTTCTTTTCCGTAGGCCGGGTCGATATGGTCTGCGGGTTTAAAAATCCTTGCATCCATGCGATTGATAAGAAAGAACATCATTGTCCGGAATCCGGATGCGGCCAGTCGCTGAAGTTCAATTAAATGGTTCCGGCCGCGGACAGTGACGGCATCCGGGAAACAGGCGGTCCCGTCTTCGACCAGGGAACAGTTTTTAATTTCAATATAGCATGTGTCCGCACAACACGAGTTCGGACCATTTTTTGAAATCATTAGGTCCAGTCGGTGTTTTTCCCCGACTTTTACTTCTGCTCTGACATCCTCATATTCGGCAAATTCTTTAAGTCTGCCGGCCTTAATCGAATGATATACCAGCCTGTTCGGAAGCAGTGTATTTACACCGACCAGTGATGAGGTCATTTCAATGATTTCCCAGGTATATTTATATTTTCGTTTCGGGTTGTCATGAGACGACAGATAAACTTTTCTTCCCGGTTCCGAACAGGCTCTCATCGTGCCGGTGTTCGGGCAATGCGCTGTCACCTTTTCCCCGGAATCAAGTTCAATATCTGCCAGAAACCGTTTATATCGTTTGATGAGTTTTCCGGGTATCAGGTCAGGTAGGATCAGGCCGTTTGAGTATACTCCCTGCATAGCATTCCTTTAATTTCGATATAAAAATATCTATATTTTTGATATGAGCGTATCATTTTATTTATTGTAATACAGTTGTGTCTCATAAGCCATAATGGTGGGATTTTGTAATTTTTTTTAATTTTATTTCAGATATTTATCAAAAAAAAATATTATTGTAACTTATGAAGTGTGGTTCACTGTATCACAAACTTTTTTATGAAAATACTTTTTATAAAATTTATGCGTCAAGGATAAAACAGTACCTGAAAGATGAGAAGTTATGAGTAAAATTTTATAAAGTGGGTATTCTAATTTTATATTATATAATATCAGTGGTATATGTAGTTAAGCGTTTGACTATTATAAAAACATTCAATCAGGGGGTATCTTTAAATTGATATTTTAATTTTTTGGCACGTAACTTGAAAATATGATTTATTATTCAAATTAAATTTCTATGCAAACAGTCATACACTGATGGTAAAATAAATTGACGTTTTTTATGAAAGAGCAAAACTGAAAGAGCAAACTATTGGTTGAACGGAAAATCTCAAAATTGTACTTTTTCTGTTATTGCGAGCCACGCCGCTGGCGTCGCAGGGACGGCTACGACCGAAGCAATCTCCTTATCGACAGGGGATTACTTTGTCG
>JAQIBZ010000516.1 GCA_027858815.1 Desulfobacteraceae bacterium | reverse complement strand
ATCTGTCAGCAGCGTGGCTTCCAGCATAGCACCATTGCGTTTTCCACCGCAAAGAAGGGTGGCATTGTTTGAAAGGGCATGATCGATCCAGGATTTTAAACGTGTGGCTTCTTTTTCCGAGATCATAGGCCCTATAAAGGTGTCTTCGTCTTTGGGGTCTCCCATTTTCAATTGTTTTGTCCGGGCAACCAGCTTGTCTGAAAATATCCCAGTGTGCGGGGGCTCCGGTCCAGGGGCATGTATTCCCCGGCCATACGCACACTTTCTTCGGCTGCGATTTTAAACGTTTCAATCAATCGGGAGACTTCACCCCGGCTGTCATTTATTGGTTTGCCGGCCTCAATACAAAGGGATTGGGCCAGTTCTTCGGCGCGCTTTGTAAACCGTTTCACACAATGGGTCAGTATTTCCTGGCGTTGATACGCCGGCATCGTCCGCATGGGTTCTGCCGCATTTACTGCCATGCCGATGCCCTGATCAATAGCGTCCTCATCTGCCAGGGCCACCCGGTAGGCAATTTCGTCGCTGTATTTATCAATGACTGCCAGGTCCGTATTGGGCATTACCGGTTTATTTGCCAGATAATAAGGGTATTCTTTTTTCAGCATAGGGTGTTCCTCGTATAATTGTGTCTCATGAATTATCAGAAAAAAATATTATTTTATGATATTTATAAAAAAGATTCCAGCATTGAAATTAATATCAAATTAGATAATTATAATAAAGAGGTGCATGGAATGCACCCTGCGGATTTTTTTTTAAATTGTAGGGTGCATCTTATGATTTTGTCTCACTTGAATGTTGTTAGAAATACTTGAAGTGAATATCTATTTATGTAAGGAGAAAAATCGCGATGAAAGAAAAGACGCAAAAAAATGCTCATGCGGCATTTATCGGAGAAGCAAAGGCTTATTTCAGGCTGCTGACCTATGCTGACAAAGCACAAGAGGAAGGGAATCCTCAAATCGCGCTGCTGTTTCGTGCCATCGCCGAGGCTGAAAGGGTCCATGCCACACGAAATCTTAATTTGCTAAAAGATATTCTTGTTAAGGATACGGATACGAATCTGGAGGCATCTTTTGAACGGGAAAAATCCGTCAGTGACAATGAATACCCTGATTTTCTCAAAGATGCGGAAGATGAAGGAGAAAAAGTAGCAGCCATTGTTTTTTCCCAGGCCCGGGACGCGGAAACGTTTCATGCAAAATTATATGAACGCGCCATATATCAGTCCATGAAAAAAGATGTGAAAGCCTATCAGGTCTGCCAGATCTGCGGCTATGTGACAGACAAAAAAGCTCCCAAAAATTGTCCGATTTGCAATGCGCCGGAGGAGAAATTTAAAACCATCGAACCTTAGAATAACAAATTAGAATTTTTTTATGGGCTTGACCTTCCGGTCAGAATTATTCATTCTGAGATAAGCATAAGCTTAAAAAAGCGGCTTGTTTCAGCAATCTTTTTCAGTCGTTTTTATTGCGTATACTGTAGCAAGGATAATTACATGACAAAAAAGAAGAACCCTTATAAAAATTTTGAAGAAACCGCCACGGAAATTATTCTGGAGAGTATTTCGGATGGTGTTTTTACGGTGGATCACAACTGGAAAATCATGTCGTTTAACCGGGCGGCGGAGAAGATTACCGGGATTTCACGCAAAGAGGCTATCGGCAGGCACTGTTGGGAAGTGTTCCGGTCCAACATGTGTGAAAGTAACTGTGCGCTGAAAAAAACCATGAAAGAGGGCAAGTCTTTTATCAACTCTTCAACGTACATTATTAACAGTGAAAAAAAACAAATTCCCATTACCGTATCCACTTCTCTTTTAAAAGATAAGGACGGCAATATTATCGGCGGTGTGGAAACCTTTCGGGACCATACACTGGTGGAAGAGCTGCGCAAGGAACTTTCCGGCACCTATCGGATGGGGGATATTGTCAGTTCCAGCGTGGAGATGAAAAAGATTTTTAATATTCTGCCGCAGATATCCGAAAGTGACAGCACGGTTTTGATTGAAGGGGAAACCGGAACCGGCAAAGAACTGTTGGCCCGGGCGATTCATCATTTAAGCCATAGAAAAGACTATCCGTTTGTCGCAATCAACTGCGGGGCATTGCCGGATACCCTTCTGGAATCGGAACTTTTCGGTTACAAGGCCGGGGCGTTTACCCATGCGGTGAAAGACAAACCGGGTTTTTTTAAAATCGCCGAAAAAGGAACGCTTTTTCTGGATGAAATCGGGGACACGAGCCCGGCGTTTCAGGTCAGGCTACTTCGGGTGCTTGAAGAACATGAGTTCCAGCCGCTTGGGGCTGTGAAAAATGAAAAAACAAATGTCCGGGTGATTACCGCCACCAATCATAACCTATCGCATATGGTTGAAGAGAAACGTTTTCGCCAGGACCTTTTTTACCGGATTAATGTGGTGACTCTGAATCTTCCGCCGTTAAGGCAGCGCATGGAGGATATGCTGCTGCTGGTTGCGCATTTTATTGCCAAGCTTAACCGGATTCGGGGAAAATCCGTTTCCGGTATTGACCAGCAGGCCCTTGAAATCCTGATGTCGCACAATTTTCCCGGAAATATCCGGGAACTGGAAAATATTATTGAACATGCATTTGTATTATGTGCAGAAGGGGATATTCAACCGGCCCATCTTCCGGCAATGCTTTCAAAGCTTTCCGGGACAACCCCTGAATCTGACACCCCGGATGATCCGACGAATGATCCGGTCCGGTCAGCAGAGATCAGGGTCATTGAGGATGCCTTAAAACGTAACAATTTTAACCGCAAAGCCGCTGCACAAGATCTTGGCATCCATAAAAGCACGCTTTTCAGGAAAATTGAAAAGCTGGGTATTTCTCTTCCAAAAACCGACGGCCGTTCCCGAAATTTGCACGATATTAATTTTTAGAGTCTCAATTATGCAACTCTTAGAGTCGCTTTAGTGCATTTGTTTGAACCTTTTACCTGCCTTTAAAAAATCCCATATAATTTATAATTATTTGTAATAATGGAGTATTCATAAGTTTTTATGATTTTTTTACATATGGCATAAGTAATGCATCTATAATTATTGTCTGAAAAAATGTTTTTAATTGTATTCTCCAGGTGTTGCGGGGGAGGCACGGCTTTAGGGTATTTGATTTAATTTGGTATCGTTCGTTTTTCTCCTCCGCAATGACACCCGGAAATCACATTTATTTTCGGACAAACGCTTATGAAAAGGAAATAATCATTCATGAAAGTAGCGCTGACAGCTTGGGAAGACAGAATATCTCCTGTTTTTGATTCCGCGCGGATACTGTTGATCGCGGAAATAAAAAATGGGGAAATTCTCGACAGACGACTTGAAACGTTTGTTCCGGACATGTTTTCCCGATTGTCAGGAAGGATGAATGAGTTGGGTATTGATGTTCTGATTTGCGGTGCAATTTCACAAATACCGGCCCGCATCGTTGAAACCTGTGGTGTCCGGCTGATTCCGTTTGTCAGCGGCAATGTTGAAGAAGTGCTTGTTTCATATGCAAACGGCGCTCAGCTTGTGCCGGCATTTTCAATGCCCGGATGTGGCCGGCGGCACGGACAGGAAAGAGGCCATAAGGCGTATTTAAACGAACAGAAGGAGGTGAGGGTAATGCCAAAGAAAGACAGAACCGGTCCGCAGAGTGATGGTGCCGGTACCGGTAAAGGCCGTGGCGGATGCAAGCCTGACCAGGGCGGCAGAGGTTCCGGACAGGGGCGTGGTCGCGGCGGCGGTCAAGGCCGTGGAAACAGAAAATAATATATAATCTGGAGTTTGCGGTTTTTAACTTCAGGATTTGGAAATAAACAATTTAGTAACATGGGAGGTGAATATAATGCCTGGATTTAATGGAAGCGGGCCAATGGGTGGTGGCCCCATGACAGGGCGTGGCAGGGGGTATTGTGACCCTGCCGGTGCAGGATTTGGAAGACCGATGGGCTACGGCAGAGGAATGGCTTATGGACGAGGCGCCAGAGGCGGATATGCTCCCGGCAGAGGGTTCCGGCGTGGATATGGCGGGGCGTATGATCAGTATCCGCCTGTGTATGACCGGCAACCGATTGATGAATTGGGCGCTCTTAAACAGCAGGCTGATTCAATTAAAAATACACTGGATTCAATCAGCAACCGAATTGCTGAGCTGGAAAATATGGATTCGGTATAGAGGAGGAACCATAAATGAAGATCGCAGTATCCGCCAAGGGAATGGATATTGATTCGGAAATTGACGAGCGGTTTGGGCGGGCTGCTTATCTGTTGATTATTGATACGGAAAACCTTAATATAACTGTTTTGGATAATGCAGAAAATATAAACGCGGCCCAGGGCGCGGGAATTCAGGCAGCTTCCATGGTCAGCGGCAGCGGTGCCCAAGTGCTGCTTACCGGCTCTTGCGGTCCCAAAGCCATGACAGCATTTTCTGCAACAAATATCCAGGTGTTTACCGGCCAGACTGGCTCTGTCCGTCAGGCAGTTGAACGATTCAAGCAAAATGGGCTGCAGCCGGCTGATCAAGCCAATGTCGGGGAAAAATTCGGCATGACCGGCGGAACCGGTGGGAATGCCGGGAGTTTTTCGTCCCGAACCGGTGGGCGTGGTGTGGGAATGGCAGGTGGTGGTCGCGGCATGGGCGGCGGCGGTGGAAGGTGTATGGGCGGTTCAGGTCAAGGCATGGGAATGGGCCGGGGAACAGGAATGCCGGGTTCCGGAAATTTGCCTCCGGCAGCCGCCTCAAAACAGGAAAGTCTGGCAGAATTAAAAAAACAGGCCGATGATTTACAGCAGCAGATGGAAGCAATTCAGAAAAAAATTAAAAATATTTAGCGATTTAATAGGAAAAATCTTAAAAAATGGATAACTTTGATAATTTTGTA
>JAQIBZ010000494.1 GCA_027858815.1 Desulfobacteraceae bacterium | reverse complement strand
AACCGGGAGGCTATGCTGTCGGCAAACAGCAACCCTTTTCGGGTTAATCGGCAGTGATCGCTGATTCTTTCAAGATATCCATCTGATTCGTACGCTGATACGATTGATCCGAAACAACGGTTAAAATCAACATCAAATCGTTTTTCAAAATCCGAAATTGTGATGCCGTCAACACAACGCAATCTCAGATAAAGGGTTTCCATCATCAGTTGTCTAATATTCAACTCCTCTGTTTCTTCAACAGGAAGCTGCCCCTGCCCTATTTTTTCCAGATAAACATCTAACGAACGAACATTCCAGGATCGCCGGTTATCCATAAAAGAATGTGCCGAAGGGCCCAATCCGATGTATGACGCATTTGTCCAGTACTTTTGATTGTGCTTTGAACGGGTTTGGTGCGACGTTGAAAAATTGGAGACCTCATACTGGTAAAACCCGTTGTCTTCCAGAAACCGAACGGTCAATTCATACAGCCGTCCGACATCCTGATCCGGCAGCGGCCGAAAAAGGCTGTTTCGCAAATCTTTTTCCATCCGGGTTCCCGGTTCATAGGTCAGCATATAACAGGAAAGATGTTCCGGGTGAAGATCAATTGCTGCCTGAAGATCCGCCGCCCACATATTCTCAGTTTGACCCGGCAGACCGTAAATCAGGTCAAGGCCGATATTGTCAAACCCGGCTGAGCGGGCCGACGCAAAGGAAGCAATGGCTTGATTTGCCGTATGAATTCGGGATAAAAAGCCAAGAAAAAAATCTGAAAACGACTGAATGCCGATATTGATGCGATTTACCCCAACCTGACGAAATCCTGCCAGTTTTTCCGCAGTCACTGTTCCGGGATTGGCTTCAATGGTTATTTCTGTATTTCCAGATAGCTGAAATCGGTCGCCAACTGCTTTCATTAAATCCTGAATCTGATTCGGTTCCAGCAAAGACGGAGTTCCTCCCCCGAAATACAGGGTGTCTGCATCAAACGCGATATCGGCCCTCATTTCCATCTCATGAACCAATGAATCAATGAATATCGGAATTCTTTCCAGATCTGTACGGGAATAAAAATCACAATAATCACATTTCTTCACACAAAACGGCACATGAATATAGATACCGCCTTTTTCTTTTTTTGCGACATTCATGCAATTTTATTCCTGAAAATCGTTTTAATTTGTACCTGGATTTTAGACGTTTCGGAGACTTTCATATGCAAGGCATTTAATGGTGAAGCCATAGCGGGCCTATTGCGAATCATTAATAACGCAGCAGATGGAAGTCTCCGGATCGTTCTAAATCCAGGTTAAATGAAGCGTTTCATAAGTTCATCGATTACGCTATCCACATTTTCCGGATTAATATCATGCTGACGGCATGTTTCTTCGGCCCGGCCCACCATTTCTGAATTATTCAAATCGCTCAAGCGGGAAAACAATCCCAGTCGACGCCCCACCTGATAGAGCATCCGCTGGTGAGGATCCATTTCAAGAAATTTCCGAATCACGCCGGTGAGCCGTTCTTTGTCATCCGGATATTTTCCGTCAATTTCTTCAAAAAGATTCAAAATGTGATCGCTTTTGATAGCACTGGTGATTCCGTCTAAACTTTCAAGGAATAATAATAATTCTTTGGCAGTTTCAACGTCTGTGAGTTTTTCAAACCGGCCGGCAGCATATTCATCGTAGAGCTCAACACGGTTGGGGATTGCCAGCGTCCGAAGCCGAATAAAATCCGGGTTAATCTGGTTTAAAGCATCCGCCGTTTCCCGTGCATGTGTTTCAGATAATCCCTTTCCCCCCAGTCCGGGCATCACATATTCGGAAAGTTCAATACCGGCTTTTTTAACTTTCTGTCCGGCTTTGATATGGGTCTTTTTATCCGTGCCTTTTTTCACAAACTTTAGCACCTCATCAGAACCGGATTCCATCCCGATATGAATCCGGTTGAGACCGGCTTGTGCGAAAGCCTTTAAATCCTCATCAGAAATGCGGGCAATGGTATGGGATCTGGCATAAGATGTGATGCGATCCACCCACGGAAAGCATTTCATTAAATGCTGTAATATTGCAATCAGGTCTTTTGGTTTGACGATCAGGCTATTGGCATCCTGAAGAAAAACAGACTGCATTCCGCAGGCAAACCAGTTCACAGCAGCAGCAAACGTCTGCCGATCAGATGCATCCAGTTTTGTATTATATTTGTTTAAATCTTCTCGGGAAATCTGGCCACTCTGATTGCCCATTTCCCGAAGTCTATTAATATGACGACTGATGCCGTCAATATCGGCAATCACATGATCCACCGACCGCAAAGAAAATGCTGATCCTTTGTAAACCGGACAAAACGTGCACCGGTTCCATGGACAATTCCGGGTAATACGAATCAAAAGGCTGCTCGCCTCGCTGGGCGGCCGAATCGGGCCCTGCTCAAAACCGCTGTATATTTTTTCTTTTTCCCTTGAACCACTCATAAATATATGTTCTCCTTGCCAATTAGAAATAGATACAGATCAAAACTTATTATAATGAACATAGCTTCAGGTATTCAGGTAAAAAGTTAAGGAAAAGCCGACTGCTTCTTCCAACAGAAATTATATATTTTTCAATAAAAAAATAAATAACGCGATGCTGTTTTTTCCATTCAGTGTCTCTACCTGAGTAATTAACATAAAACAAATATCTTGATTGTACAGGAATAAATGAAAAAACGACGTCTTCTTCTTGCAGTTGCCTTAGTGATAATCATCGGCCTGCCAGCCTATTTTTGTATGGATCTTTATTTTTTTGCAAATCACTCCGCAGATTTAACAGCACCGCAAAAAGTAATTTTTAGAATTAGTTCCGGTCAAACTTTTAACAAAATTGTGGATAATTTATTCAGCCAAAATCTCATCTCTTCCATGATAAAATTTAAACTGATTGCCAGAATCAATCAGTCTGACCGTAAATTGATTGCCGGTGAATATGAATTTTCAACAGCCATGACCCCTCTTGGCATCATTAAGCAATTGACAGATGGCTCTGTCCGGCTTCACCGCCTGTCCATTCCGGAGGGATTTAATATTTATCAGATCGCTGAAAACGTAGAAGCAGCAGGATTTTCTGACAAACAATCATTTATCAGTACGGCAACTGATGAAGAATTTGTACGAAGAATGGATATATCCGCATCAACACTTGAAGGTTTTTTGTTTCCGGACACCTATTATTTTTCAAATGATGTTTCGCCACAGCAGATTATTGCCGCCATGGTTGCCCGGTTTCATCAAGTATTTCTGCCTGAATGGAAAGTCCTGGCAAAGGAGGTGGGATTTTCAGTCAATGAAGTTATTACGCTGGCATCGATTATTGAAAAAGAAACCGGTGTGGCTTCCGAACGGCCGATAATCTCATCCGTTTTTCACAATCGCCTCAAACGAAAAATGCGCCTTGCCACTGATCCGACAGTTATTTACGGGATAAAAAATTTTAACGGGAATATCACCAAAAAAGATTTAAAAACGTATACACCGTATAACACCTATATGATTACCGGCCTTCCCCCCGGACCCATTACAAACCCTGGATCGGAATCTATTAAGGCAGCACTTTATCCGGCTGACACCAAATATTTATACTTTGTGTCAAAGCGCGATAAAACCCATTACTTTTCATCCACCCTTGCGGAGCACAATCGGGCGGTGCGGAAGTATCAGTTGAGAAGGTATTAGGTATTAGGTATTAGGTATTAGGTAGATGCTGGGAGGTAGAAAGTTTTTTACATTACCCGGCACCCGTTGAAATAGATATCTGCGGGTGGCACGGGCAACTGGTTGCCCGTGTTCCGCAGGAACAAAAGGGAAAAATAAAGATCAGCAAGCCGTCACCATATGAACATTCCCTTTTGCGCTACGCGCACTGGCAATTCTTGCCAGTGTCACCCGTGGGGTATCTTCATTCAACGTGAGACGTTGAATGTTCGATGTTCATTTTTTTCTATTGGGTGCCCTTGAATAAACATCCATACCAAGATCGCCAACCGGCCGGGAGGGGTCCTGTAAATAATAGTAACCGGTCGCGGCAATCATGGCGGCATTATCACCGCACAACTCAAGAGATGGCAAAAATGCTTTCAGGCCATACTTTTGAGCAGACTCCGTTATACTATCTCTCAACTGCTGATTGGCTGCCACACCACCGACCAGCGCCACATGTTGGCACTTTTTTTCTCTGGCTGCGGCAATAATTTTATATGTCAGAACATCCACTACAGACGCCTGGAACGCTGCGGCAATGTCCGCAGCCTGGCTTTGATACTCATCCGCATGGGTCTGGATGTATCGGTTGACAGCACTTTTTAATCCGCTAAAGCTGAAATTAAACTCATTTTTATCAAGATACGAACGGGGAAATTTAATTTTATCCGGGTCTCCCCTGGATGCCAGATCCGAAATGACTTTTCCTCCCGGATACCCCAGGCCGAGCATCTTTGCGACTTTATCAAAGGCTTCCCCAGCCGCATCATCAAACGTCTGGCCCAGGCATTCGATGTGGGTGTGTGATGTTACATAATAAAGATTAGTGTGTCCGCCGGATGCAAGAAGTGCAATATACGGAAATTCCGGTGACGGGGATTCTAAAAAGACGGAGTTGATATGCCCTTCAAGGTGATCAACCCCCACCCAGGGAATATCCAACGCATATGCAAACGATTTGCCGAAACAAAACCCTACCAGCAGGGCCCCGACAAGTCCCGGCCCCTGAGTGACTGCCACAGCATCCACCTGTTTTGCATCAATTCCGGCTGACTCAAGAGCTTCACTGACCACGGGCACAATCATCTCAATATGCTTGCGCGAGGCGAGTTCAGGTACGACACCGCCGTAGGGATGATGGATTTCTACCTGGGAGGATACAACCGAAGACAAAATGGTAATACCGTCTTCCACGACTGATGCGGCAGTTTCATCACAGGAACTTTCGATTCCGAGAATTGTTTTTATACCCACTTTACCCGCTTGTCATCAGTCTTTTTCGCCTGAATGACTTCACCGATAATGTAGGCCTTTTCATTCATACCGGCAACACGCTCAACAACGTCCTGAGCAGCATCCGCCGGGACAACAGCAATCATACCGATCCCATTGTTAAATGTCCGCCACATCTCTGAATCTTTAATATTTCCGGCGTCCTTTAAAAATTTAAACACCGGCGGAATATCCCATGCACTGCTTGAAATCTCCACATTCACGGATGACGGCAGTATTCTTACGATATTTTCTTCGATGCCGCCGCCGGTAATATGAGCAAGGCCATGAACCGGCAGATCCTTGATCAGGCGCAGAATAACTTCAGTATAAATCTTAGTGGGTGTAATCAGCTCTTCACCAAGGGTTTTCTCAAATTCCGGAATATACGAATCGACTTTCAATTTTAAAACATCAAAACAGACCTTACGGACCAGAGAATAACCGTTGCTGTGAAGACCGGAAGATGCAATCCCCACAAGCTTATGCCCGACCCGGATCTCTGAATTGTCTACAATCTTATCATTATCAACGATTCCGACGGAAAACCCGGCCAGGTCATATTCCCCTTTATTATACAATCCCGGCATTTCTGCGGTTTCCCCACCGATCAGAGCACATTGAGACTGGCAGCAACCCTCGGCAACGCCCTTAACGATATCTGCAGCAACACGGGGATTCAATTCCCCCATTGAAAGATAATCCAGGAAGAAAAGCGGTTTGGCTCCTTGCACCACCACATCATTCACACACATGGCCACCAAATCAATACCAATGGTATCGTGCTTGTCCATCAGAAATGCAATTTTTAATTTTGTGCCAACACCGTCTGTTGCACTGACAAGCACCGGGCGTTTATATTCAGTCGTATTTAAAGAGAACAAACCGCCAAATCCGCCGATCTCGCCCATAACCCCCGAACGGGGTGTTTTAGACGCAATTTTCTTTATTGCATCCACAAATACATTTGCTTTATTAATATCAACACCAGCATCTGCATAGGTTAATGAATCTTTTGAATTACTCATTGGTTATATTTGCCTTAAATTGATTTTTTCATTTACTAAAAAAATAGATTTGGTAACGTAATCAGCCCTAAAAGTCAAAACAATTTTTTTGACATAAGCAGTTTAGTGGTGTAATTAAACTCAACAATATTCATTATTATCTACACGTAATCATAGAAGAGGGTGAACATGCAAACTTTCTCAAGGCTGAACCGACTCCCGGAATATGTTTTTGCAGCTGTAAACAAAATTAAAATGGATGCCCGGCATGCCGGTGAAGATATCGTGGATCTGGGAATGGGGAACCCTGATCTGGGGACGCCACAACACATTGTTGATAAAATGACCGAAGCGGCCCAAAAGCCCCAAAACCACAGATACTCGGCCTCAATGGGAATCAGAAAGCTGAGAATGGCCATTGCTGACTGGTATAAGCGGCGCTATGATATTGATATTGACCCGGAAAACGAAGCGATTGTCACAATCGGTGCTAAAGAAGGCATATCCCACTTAATGCTGGTGGCCACCGGACCAGGGGATGTGGTACTGGCCCAAAACCCGACGTATCCTATTCATCCGTATGCTTCAATTATATCCGGAGCAGATGTCCGATATGTTCCACTGGGTCCGGACACGGATTTTTTTGAAAATCTGATCGCCACCACCAAACAGTGCTGGCCCAAACCCAAAATGCTTATCCTCTGTTTTCCGCACAATCCGACCACGGAAACTGTGGAACTGGACTTTTTTGAAAAGGTGGTCGCATTTGCCAAAGAGCATGATATCATGGTCATTCATGACTTTGCGTACGCGGACATTGTTTTTGACGGATACAAACCGCCCAGCTTTCTCCAGGCAAAAGGCGCCAAAGATGTGGGTGTGGAGTTTTTTTCCTTGTCCAAGAGTTATAATATGGCCGGGTGGCGAGTCGGTTTCTGCGTTGGAAATCCTGAAATGGTAGGTGCCTTACGACGAATAAAGAGCTATCTGGACTACGGTATTTTTCAGCCCATTCAAATCGCTTCGATTATTGCTTTAAACGGCCCCCAGGAATGTGTTTCAGAAATCTGCAACACCTATAAATCCCGAAGAGACGCTCTTGTCGGCGGTTTAAGCCGGGCAGGATGGGAAATTACGCCGCCGAAAGCGACGATGTTTGTCTGGGCAAAAATCCCGGAGCAATATATAGATCTCGGCTCTGTGGAATTTTCCAAAATGCTGATCCGGGAAGCCAAGGTAGCAGTTTCTCCTGGGATTGGTTTTGGTGAATATGGTGATGAGTATGTAAGATTTGCTCTGATTGAGAACAATATGCGTATCAACCAGGCAGTCCGGGGCATTAAAAAGATTTTGTAACCAAAGGAATATGTAATTATGAAAGAGATCAAAGTCGGCATACTCGGCCTGGGAACGGTCGGGACCGGGATCGCAAAAATTATTTATGATAATGCGGAGCTGATCACATCCAGACTGGGTGCTAAACTAACCCTGAAAAAAGCCGCTGACATCGACCTTAAAACAGACCGCGGAATCAACTTTGATGACGGCGTTCTAACAGATGATGCCTTTAAAGTAATCAATGATCCGGAAATCGATATTGTTATTGAAATGATCGGCGGTGAAACCATTGCCAAGGACTTTATTTTAAAAGCGATTGAAAATGGCAAACATATTGTTACGGCAAACAAGGCTTTGCTGGCAGCTCACGGAAACATGCTGTTTAAATTGGCCGCTGAAAAAGGGGTTTCCATTGCCTTTGAACCCAGTGTCGGCGGCTGCATGC
Source organism: Desulfobacteraceae bacterium (assembly GCA_027858815.1). Taxonomy (GTDB): domain Bacteria; phylum Desulfobacterota; class Desulfobacteria; order Desulfobacterales; family Desulfosalsimonadaceae; genus SURF-3. Next base: position 7,010 of record JAQIBZ010000494.1, on the reverse strand, counting down.
CGATTATTAAAACCATCAGAGAAAGCCTGGTCGGCAATAACATCACCTCTATTTCAGGGATTTTAAACGGGACGTGCAACTATATTTTATCAAAACTTACCAATGAAGGGGGTAGCTTTGAAGATGCGTTGTCCGAAGCCCAGGCAGAAGGGTTTGCCGAAGCAGACCCGACACTGGATATCGAAGGTTATGACACGGCCCACAAACTGGCCATTCTTTCATCCATTGCCTATGGCACGGAAATTAACCTTGAAGATATCTACGTTGAAGGGATCACAAATATCACGGCCATGGACATTGAGTTTGCCAACCAGTACGGTTACCGGATTAAACTCCTTGCCATCACAAAATTTACCGGAGATGCGATTGACGCCAGGGTTCATCCCACGATGATTCCATTTTCCAACCCCCTGTCAAATGTCAACGGATCATTAAATGCCGTGACCATTTCCGGAGATGCGGTGGGCGACATGATGCTTTATGGACATGGCGCCGGGATGATGCCGACAGCAAGTGCCGCAATCAGCGACACCATAGACATCGCCCGGGACCTGTTAAACGGCATCCATACAAGAGTTCCTATGCTTTCGTTTCAGATGGACAAAATAACGAAAATACCGACCCAGCCGATTGATGAAATTTCAACATTTTATTACATCCGATTTTCTGCCTTAGATCAGCCGGGTGTTCTTTCAACGCTTTCCGGCATCCTGGGCGACCATGATATCAGCATCAAATCAGTTCATCAGACTGAACGAAAATCAAACGGTGCGGTTCCGATTTTCATGCTCACCCACCTGGCAAAAGAAGCTGAAATCCAAAAAGCGTTGGCAAAAATTTTATCTTTGGGTATTATTACGGTGGCACCTGCATTGATCAGAATTGAAGGATCAAATTGATTTAACACGAATTGAATTAGCAAGGATAAAAATAATATGCATATCATCTGTTCGGATCTGGAAGGCGTCTTTGTGCCTGAAATATGGATTAATGTGGCAAAAAAAACCGGCATTGAAGAACTTAAGCTGACCACGCGCGACATCTCTGACTATGATGTATTAATGAAAAAGAGACTGGCTATCTTAGATGAACACAAACTAAAACTGCACGATATCCAGGCAGTGATTAAAAAGATTGATCCCATGGAGGGTGCTGTCGAGTTTTTAAGCTGGATCCGGGAAAATTATCAGATCATCATTGTTTCAGATACATTTGTGGAATTTGCCAGCCCGCTGATGGAAAAGCTGGGACGCCCCATGCTGCTGTGCCACTCGCTGATTGTTGAGCCGGACGGCTCTATTTCCGGCTACACGTTAAGACAGCCAGACGCAAAGCGAAAAGTTGTCCAGGCAATGAAAGGTCTGAGCTACCAGGTGCTTGCGTTTGGCGATTCTTATAACGATGTTAACATGCTTAAAGAAGCCGATACATCCTTCTTATTCAGGCCGCCCGCAAATGTTATTGAAGAATTTCCTGAAATCAAACCAACAGAAGATTATAATGAATTAAAAACGTGGATCATGGAAACGACTTCAAAGTAACATTATTATTGAAGGGACAGACATAGAACCTCTCCAATAACTTTTGACATCTGCCTTAAACCTGTGTTGAAAATGCTCGATATAAAAAAAACAGACATTGGCATCAGTTTTAAAATTTATGTTCAGCCAAAAGCATCAAAGAATTCGATTGTCGGCCTGCATGATGATGCGTTAAAAATTCGCCTGACTGCACCACCGGTTGACGGGGCAGCCAACAAGCTATGCATTAAATATCTTTCTAAAATAACAGGGATTTCCAAATCAGCATTTGAAATCACAGCCGGCCACACCAGTCGCAAGAAACACATTCTGGTTCAATGCCAAAACCACAACCTGTCCCCAGATGAGGTAATTAAAAAAATTAAAAAGCTGATCGCCAAAAAAACCACTTGACAACATCACAACTATTCAGCTATATACTTATTCTTTGATGCGGGGTGGAGCAGTCTGGTAGCTCGTCGGGCTCATAACCCGAAGGTCTCAGGTTCAAATCCTGACCCCGCTACCATTTAAATGACTAAGGCTTGCAAGAATATCAACATCTTGCAAGCCTTTTTTGCGTTTAATCCAAGAAGCCTGAGAGGGACAGAAAAAGCCTAAAACACATGCAAAAGGACAATTTTTCCCCATCAAGTCCCGCACAAAGTCCCGCACGTTTATTTAGCATACAAAATAAACAAAACCACCAATAACAAGCACTCATGCCTGAATTTCCCTGCAAACTTTTTGACGCGGTGGTCTTTTTCTTTTTTTATCATAATCCCGCCTTTTTGCCCGGGCACCTTCAAGTCTTTCCTGGGCAGCTTCCCGGTCCTCTTCCGTAAAATCAAAAAGATTTATTTCGCCGGTCATAAGCTTATCCCGGGTATCATCAAGATTCCTCACAATAAGACTATGGTTAACACCCATCAGCTTAGAAACCTCATTAACCGAAAGCCCGAAAGCAGTGTGTAACAAAAATGCCTGAACAGCGCGTTTCATCTTTACAATCTGATTGCCATTTGCAAGGGCCATATCAGCCCGGTCCATGGCCTCAACTGTTTTTACAATCCGGCTTTTCGCATTGTCATATAGCTTCGAGATTCCGCTTTTTGACGTATCATATTTTTCAGCCAGTTCTTGGTACCCCATCTTGAAAAAGAACCGATCTATGAATATCCCAGTTTGTTTCAGTTTGGGATTATCTATGGCACTGGCAAATGGACCCTCATTGTCAGTTGAAAAGAAACGCTGAATTTCACCTGTTGGCTTTCCGTCTTCATATTCTGCAAGTTCACAAGTTCGAATTTCTTTTCTTGAACCTGGGAAGATGATTGTCAAGAATTCATCCATACCTCTTTCAAATGGTTTCCGATTTTCAAAATTGAGATATTTTTCGACAAAGAAACAAGGTTTTTTGCAGGTTTTTCGATGGGAACACTTAGAACAGGCCTCCGCAAATAAAGAGTTATTTTCTTGCCTGGACGGTGCAGGATGTTTCAGTTGGATCGGTTTCGACATTTTGAATCCTGTATTCAACGTTATCGATTATTAAAAAATTTTTTGTTCGGATTTCTCTATTTAGTTGGCTTAATGGGATTAAGACTTTTCTATCTGACACCTGAATATCACCATATGCTATCATGACATCCTGCTTGGAATAGTTGCTGACAATGCACTGAATAGGCGTTTTTTTATATACGGGTTCAGCGTTATACTCTTCGTCATCATCAAAACTTATCAGTTCTTTGTATTGGGCATTCTTAACCATGCTGGCTGCCATCTTAAAAACGGCCTTCATCTGGCTTTCCGCTATTTTCTGAAGATTCATTATCGGACAACCTGGCAAATGGGGGCTGAAATATATGGCCGCAATATGGCTAAGGCCCTTTGCGAATAACGCGGTAATTCGGATTTTGTGGTTTTGATACCCATGAGGATAAATGAGTTGATGTTCTGAGAATCAAGATCCTCTTTTATTTCGTGCAATGCCTGCTCACACTGAGCGTTTTTCAATGCCTGGATCTGTGCGGCTTCAGTGGGATCAATGGTCAAATCCAGTTCATTGATGGACCGGTAGGCAGTGATTAAAGCAGGTTCTTGAACATTCCAGCCCTGAGATAAAAATTCATCAGAATGCAGTCGGGTTTTAAAATAGGCAACTGCATCATCCAGTGAGATAAAAGAGTTGTAGCCGATATCCGGATAAACGATCATTTTATATAAGACCTTATGGCATTAAAAAAACAGACCGGGAAACGAATGCGGAGGGCACCGGCACCCGCCCCCCGGCCTGATTTTTTATTTTGACAAATAAGCGGAAAAATTAATCCCGGTTGCGATGGTTCCGTCAACATCCGTATATAAACGGACATATGGATAGATGGTTCCATTTTTCTCATTGCTGAATGGCACCTTATACCGACCGATTGCGCTATCCTGATCCCCGCCTAAAACTTCAGCCGCTCCGACTTCCAAGATGGTCAAGTCTTCAATCACACTGGCAAAAGTGGCGGAAGAAGATCCCTGAAGTTTGATTTTGTAGAGTTCGTCATCATCTGCAATTTCGATTGCAGACACATCAATTATTAAATGACCTTCAACAAGGCCCGCGCCTAATTCGGCAATCACTGCCGAACTGTCAACGGTGCCCGCTGCATCGGCAGCTACCAGTCCCGCATCTTTTAATATAAAATCATTATCGATCATGATATTTTATTCTCCTATTAAAATAGGATGGAAAAATTAAAATCCATCCATATGATTAAGCGTTCTTGACACCGTATAATCTGGCCGCTGCTTTTGGATGGAAAACACCTAAACCACAAATCCACTCGACAAGGGTTTCATAAAAGGTCCGGTTCAATCCAAGGTCTAAAACATCCATGGTTCCCGCCTGAAGACCGCAAACGTTTTCAGCAACACCAAACTTGACTGCATAGAGCGAAGTTGATGCAGCGGTACTGCCGCCCGGGTTATCCTCGGTAAACGGCAAAATGGCATTTCCATCCTTATCTTCTTCAATGACACCAATCGGAATCCCGCCATATGCAGAAATTTGACGGCCAAACGCATCAGAAACGGTTTCCTGTGCCTGGTTAGCAGCACGGATAAGTTTATTGATTTTTCGGCGCATTGTTTTGTTCATAAACAGGATATCAGGCCCGCCCTGAACTGCATCAATCAGGCTGTCAACCATATCAAGAGTCAACGTATCGCCGCCGCTTGTGCTTCCAGCCGCAATTTTCTGATTACCGGTAAGGCGTTCATCCAGTCCGTCAAACTCGTTCGGATCATCGGCATTATCGCCTTTGAAAAAATTTTTGGTATATTCCAACGCGGCAGCTTTGGCCTTCATTGCATCGTAAACACTTCGAAGATCATTGACGTTGCCCTGAGTTTTTACCAAAGCCCGGTCAACCTGGGAAATCCCGCCCAAAATATAAAGTGCTTCTACCTGGGGGTTCACGATACCGGTTGACTCGGTATAAGATTTATTGATTCCCCGGAAAGCGATTCCGGGCAAAGTTTCTTCTCGATTGTACTTATACGCCTGTCCGTTCACATTGAAGAACGGTAAACGCTCTAATACCGGGGAGTTCAAAAAAAATATTTCAATAACACCCCGTGCAAGTGGGTCTTGAACAAATTTTGCAGCTTCTAAAAGAGTAAGAGACATAATTCATTACCTCATTATTTTGTCTTGTAGCCTTTGGCCATAATAGCCTGGGGGCTCATGTTTTTAAAATCGGCAGGCGGTTTTCCGCTCGGTCTTTTGGTATCGATTCCATCGGAGTTCTTTTGATTGAAAAGCCCTTTCTTTGCCGCATTTTGAATCCATTTGATTTTCTGACCATGAGGAAGGTCCGGAACAAGATCCCTCATTTCTTCCGGGACCGATTCAATGAATCCGTCAGCAATCTCTTTCAGCTGATTATCTGAAAGTTTGCGCTTTTCAATTTCCTGGTTTAAACGGCTTAATGGTATTTTGTCCTTGTCATCGGGTTTGTCGTGGCCCGCCACGTCCAGGACAAACTTTCCGTCTTTCTCCACGTAAAGCGGTTGAATGGCAGCATCTAAGCCTTCGATAGAATCGATTTGATATTGTAATGTCATTTTAAAATCTCCTTTTACGCCTGAGCGGGCGGATTATATTAATTTGATAAAGTGGTAGTTTCAGTTTTGAATAAATTATTTTCAGCCCGAATTTTCTGTAGCATTTCCGCCGCTTCTTCCCTGGTTTTTAATTCCTGGTTTCTTTCCATGGCAACATCCACCGGGGAAATAACGCCTAAATCAATTAATGACGCCCATGTTTCAGCCTGATCCTTTGCGCTGATTTCCGGTTTAGGATCGTAAAAATCAACATTGATCACTGCAACGTCACTGATCTTTTTTGACAAATTGTGAGCATTCCAGACAATCCGAATTTTCTCGAAAAGTTGCTGCTCATATCTCCGCCATAAAATGATATCATCACGGCGCTGTTCTTCAAGTTCTCGTGCACCCGCTACTTTTGCAAGTCCGGATTCCCGAACGGTTTTTGTGCTTAAAGAGGAAACAGATAAACCATTTGATACTGCCGCCTGAGTTATTAAAAATTCGATGGCGTTTAAGATTTCCTTAATCGGTGCCTGTTGGGATTCAAAGCCGATAGATCCGTCTTCAGGGAGTTCAATCAAGGTTCCCGGGTTTATGCCGATCTGAGCGCCGGTTTGCTTAGACTTCTTAATCCACCCCACGCCAAAGCTTTGCATCCTAATGATATAGAGCAAGTCCGTTAACTTCTCATTAATGGCTTCCTGCAAAGAAATAAGATCATTTCCGCCGTTAAGCCAAAAATCAGAAGTCGGACACCGGTCAAAAAGAGGGATAAATGGAAGGCTTTTATAAGGATTCGTTTCTGTTTTGATTACATTCCCGCGATAGTCCAGGCGCTTGAATTCGGTATCGGTCCAGAATGAATATTCAATTTCATCCTGCTTACCAGATTCCGGGAAGTGGGTAATCATAACGGACTGAAGGTCTTCAGGGGTATCTCCTGTTGTCACATCCAAGACATCACCGGTCAAGATATCAAGGTCAAGATGGCCCTTTCTCCACACTGGCCGAATGAGAACCGTCTTTAAAAGCTTGGTGTACCGGGAAGCCGCTTTCATCTTGATGGATAAGCCGGATGTCTGGCAAAGCGTTTTAAAAATCACCTTATCCTGATCTGATCCGCTTATTTCCCGTACAGCATCCCGGGCATAGACCATTGCCAGATTGTTGATAATCTTTTTAACGATATTGACGAAGCAGGGAGTTAATTTATCGGGATCGCTGAAGATGGCAGATAGATGATCATAGATATAATCGAACTGTATATCATGATAATAGTCTAAACGCTTGGCAGTGTTGGTTTTACGGGTAGTGTTTGCAGCCTGATCAAGCTCCATATTGAGCTGCTTAAATAATCCGGGAACGACTGATTGGAATAACATAGAAATC
>JAQIBZ010000389.1 GCA_027858815.1 Desulfobacteraceae bacterium | reverse complement strand
CAGTGTTTATCCGCATCCGGTCAATGGCGCTTCTTAAGAAATCAATGGTTTTTGCTATCAATTTTCAGTGATGGCTTTGTTTCCGCCTGACAGAACGACCGCCCCGTGAAATTTTATTTGCATTGTATTTGCCTGCCCTGAAAAAATTTGCTATAGTTTTACAAATCTGATGGGGTTGAATTCATGGGAGACACTTCAAATTTTATTCGAATGAAAAAGAAGGACGGTATCCGATGAACACAGAAAATTTGCTTGCCAGAATAACAATTAATCCCGCAATAATGCTTGGAAAACCCACTATTCGGGGAATGAGGATTACAGTTGAACAGTTGTTGCGGGCACTGTCGCGGGGTGTGTCTGAGCAGGAGCTCTTTGAAGACTATCCGGAGCTTGAAAAAAAGGATATTCAGGCGGTCTTTGCCTATGTAACAGCTCTGGTGGAAGAGGAACAGGTTTTTCCCGTTCGATTGTCCGCATGAACACCACCGAGCTTAAATTTCTTGTGGATGTCGGTGTGGGCAAGGGAGTCGAAAATTTTTTATCCGAAGCGGGCTATGATACGAAAGCCGTGAGGAAATTAACCCGCACCTGGAAGATGAGGAAATTATTCGTATTGCAGCCCTTGAAAATCGTATGGTTATAACAATGGACAAAGATTTCGGAGAATTAGTTTATCATTCCGGAATGCAACATAGCGGCATTTTGTTGTTGAGGCTGGAAGATGCTGTGGGTGCCAGGAAGTTGCAGGTTGTAGAACACATTATTGAAACATATTCGAATCGGATAAAAAATTGTTTTTGTGTATTTCAAAATGATCGGTTCCGGATAAAAAGAATTAATCGCTAATCCAACCAACTGATTTAATATTAGTTCCCATAGGACCTAATATTCTCCTCCTGAAAGAATCCTTCCCCACCAGCCACTATAAAATTATTTAAGCCCGGCTATTAAATTTTTTAATAGCCGGGTGTTTTAATTTTAGCATTTTGATGCAAGGGGTAAAGTAATTTCTTGCGATGAAAAATCAATTTTATTAAATTAGCCTCTAAATCTGGATCGTTAAACAGATTTTTAAAAATTTCATTTTCCCCCGGCAATGAATTTAACCATTTGGCACAAAAATTGTAACATTATTCATCAGACACGAAACAGGAGGTCGTTTGAATGAAAAACAAGAACGGATTTACATTAATGGAATTGATGACGGTCATTGCCATCATATCAATCCTGTCAGTTATCGCTATTCCCAATTTTTTTGCATGGCAACGGAACGCGAAACTCAACAGCGCTACCCGGGGCTTGATGTCGGACCTGTCCATGGCAAGAATAACTGCCATCAAGTCATATCGTCAATCCGGTTTTGAGGTAAAAGTTATATTTGCCGTCAATGGGTATACGGTTTTCATTGATGAAGACGATAATAATGCGGTTGACGCGGGTGAAGACGTTCTCAGAGATATAAAATATCCGGCCGGCGTGAGTATGAGTGCCGTTACATTTACCAACAGCCGGACGGTTTTTGCTCGAACCGGCGCGGTAAGTCCTGCTGGCTCTGTGTTCCTCAGTCGCGGCAGCGGTCCGCAGATGAAAGTTGTTGTCAGTCTGGCAGGACGTATTCGCGTGGAAACGGTTTAACAAAGAGGTATATATTAAAATGAAAAATAAAGAATGCGGATTTACTCTGATCGAGTTATTGATTGCCATGGCTATTTTTTCCATGCTGATGGTTTCTGTTTATGGTGTTTATATCGCATACAGCCGAACGGCCGTCATTCAAAATTCCTCAGCTGCGGCTCAGCAGAGCGTGCGTTTGGGATTGGAACTCATGGCCCAGGATATCCGCATGGCTGGCTTTGATCCGCTGGGAACTGCCTATGATTCGGCTACCTATGATCCAGCGACTCCACCTGCTCCTATTGAGGTCGCGGACGTAAATAAAATTCGGATTACATCAGACAGAAATTCCGATGGGAATCTTTTCGATGAACCCATTGATCCCAATGATCTCATTGATCCCAATGGTCCAGGTGATCTTTTTGAAAGAATTTCCTATGAGCTTTCCGGCATCGACCTCCGACGGATTCTGTATGAAGGCCAGGCTGACGAAAGTGACCAGCCTTTGATTGAAAATGTAAAAAAACTGGAATTTGAATATCTGGATTCGGACAGCAATGTGGAAACAGATCCAAACAAAATTGTAACAGTGATAATCACCTTGGAAGTTGAGGAACCAGCGTCGATGGGTGATCCGGTTTCCCGGGAACTTGTAACCCAGGTGTATTGCCGTAATCTGGATTTGGATTTATAAATAACTATCGGTCATGCCGGGCAAAGGGAAAGGCAAGTTATGAAAACAATAAAGCATTCAAGTACAAGGCCAAAGAATGAAAAAGGCTTTACGCGAATTGAGGTGATGGTTGCAATGGGAATTTTTGCCATCGGCATTCTGGCGGTTGCCAGCATGCAGATCACGGCTTTTCAGGGCAACCGGTCTGCCCGGCTAAGAACCGAGGCCGTGACCCGTGCCTCGGAATACATGGAAAACCTGGTTACCCAGGGGTATGACACAATTTCTGATGGGTCTGCGACAGAAGGAGAAATCGATCTTTCATGGACAGTGGCTGACGATACGCCGATAACCGATACCCGAACCGTTACGGTGACCGCATCCTGGGATGATCGGGGAGGAACGCGGACCGCAGATTACAGCTATATCATTTATGATTCAAGTACCTGATTTATTGTTAAATTTAATTTAGGCGTCTCTATAGAATAATATTGACAAATAGATGCCGGGAGGAAAATTTTATGAAAAATTTCCAATGCACAAGAGTA
>JAQIBZ010000350.1 GCA_027858815.1 Desulfobacteraceae bacterium | reverse complement strand
GCCGGAATAATCCCTTCCAGGCGGCAAAGAATGGAAAATGCATCCAGCGCCTGCTGGTCGGTGATCGCGACATACTCAGCCCGCTTGATATCCTTAAACAGGGAATGTTCCGGTCCTACGCCGGGATAATCAAGTCCGGCGGAAATGGAATGCGCTTCGGTGATCTGACCGTTTTCATCTTGCAGTACATAAGATTTGGAACCGTGAAGAACGCCCACGGAACCGGCGTTTAATGTTGCCGCATGTTTGCCGGTTTTAATGCCTGTGCCGGCAGCTTCAACGCCGAGCATCCGGACTGCCTTATCTTCAACAAATGGAAAGAAAAGTCCCATGGCATTGCTTCCGCCGCCAACACAGGCCACCAGCAAATCCGGCAGGCGACCGGTGAGTTCAAGAATCTGTTCTCTTGCTTCTTCTCCGATAATTTTCTGGAATTCCCGCACCATGACAGGGTAGGGGTGCGGCCCGGCAACGGATCCGATCACATAAAACGTATCCCGCACCGCAGAGACCCAATAGCGTAAGGCTTCATTCATGGCATCTTTAAGGGTTCCTGTGCCGGATGCCACTGGAATTACTTCTGCGCCGAGCAGTTCCATGCGTTTGACGTTCGGGGCCTGGCGGGCAATGTCTTCCACACCCATGAAAATTTTGCATTCCATGCCAAACAATGCGGCGGTCGTGGCAGTGGCAACCCCATGTTGACCGGCACCGGTTTCTGCAATGACTTTCTTTTTACCCATCCATTTGGCCAGCAGGGTCTGACCAAGGGTATTGTTTATTTTGTGCGCACCAGTATGGGTGAGGTCTTCCCGTTTTAAATAGATAGAGGCACCGCCAATGGATTTTGTTAGCCGTTCGGCAAAAAAGATCGGGGTCGGGCGGCCGGTATAGTTTTTTAGTAAACTGTTTAATTCTTTTTGAAATTGCCGATCCGGAAGAAATTTCTGATATGCTGCTTCCAGTTCGATCAAAGCGGGCATGAGGGTTTCTGCCACATAACGGCCGCCATATTGTCCAAAGTGGCCGTTAGCATCCGGATAAATTTGTGAATTGAAATATGTGTCTGAATTCATTTAAAAAATCTTCCTTAATTCTCTTGTCGGAACACATTCCCGAACTGCTTTTATAAATTGCATCACTTTATGGATATCTTTTTTGCCAGGCGTTCTTTCAACACCGGAACTGACATCCACAGCATCCGGCATTGATTTACTAATTGCAGAAGCCACATTTTCAGGTGACAGGCCACCAGCCAGCACCATGGGATTTTTTTCACCGAATGCGGCTGCCTCTTCCCAGTCCCAGGTCATGGCATTGCCGCCCGGAAGTTCGCCTCTGGTGCATTCAACAAGATAAGCGGATGCATCATATGTTGAAACCTGAGCAATAGACGGCTGGCCTTCCATATATAGGCATTTGATAACAATCAGCCCCTGATCCGTAAGCTGGCGAACAAATTTTGGCGGTTCATTTCCGTGGAGTTGAACCGCGTCCAGATTACTGGTTGATACAATATCCATGATTGAATTAAACGGCTCGTTAACAAATACGCCCACTGTGGTGACATCATCCGGAAGAGCAGCACAAATTGTTTTTGCTCGTTCAGGTTTTACATATCTTGGGCTATTTTTGAAAAACATAAGTCCTATGGCATCTGCACCGGCATTTGCTGTTTTGACAGCTTCTTCTGTATTGGTCAGGCCGCAAATTTTAATTTGCGGATATTTTTGATGTAAATAGGTTTTCATTAAAATAAAGTTTCCTCTGTTTTGAGTAATTTTATAAATTCCGCAGGATCATCTGAACGTACAATACTTTCCCCAATTAAAAAATGATAGATTCCGGCTTCCTTTGTTTTTTTTATATCATCTTTTGTGGCAATACCGCTTGCTGCAACCGGTATTTGGCCGGGTTCAAGTCCGGCCACCAGTTCAATTGCCGTACCAATATCCGTGTCAAAGGATTTCAGGTTCCGGTTGTTGATACCAATTAATCGTGCACCCGTGTCTTTCATTTTATCAATGTCATCTTGTGAGTGAATTTCAACCAGAGCATCAATGTTTAATTCCGCACACAGATCCAGGTAATCTTTTATCTGATTTTTAGAAAGAATGCGAACAATCAGTAAAATGGCATCTGCGCCAATGAGAGCAGATTCGTAAATCTGATATGTGGATATGGTAAAGTCTTTTCGCAGTATCGGCAACGTAGATGCCTCACGGGCATCGGTTAAATCATCAATGCTTCCTTTAAACCAGTGGTCTTCTGTCAACACGGAAATGGCAGACGC
>JAQIBZ010000328.1 GCA_027858815.1 Desulfobacteraceae bacterium | reverse complement strand
TTATTTTCGAGGATGCGCCGAGTCATATGCCACCATCAACCGATCAATACTGACATGCGTATATTTCTGGGTTGTGGACAGCTGTTTATGACCAAGCAACTCCTGGACCACCCGCAGGTCAAGCCCGGCATCCAGCATGTGGGTTGCAAACGAATGCCTTAAATCATGAGGGGCAACCGGCATCGCCAAACCTGCTTCACGGGAAGATTTATCCAGTATCCTAGCAACCGACCGTGCCGTCAGGCGGCCTTTGCTTTTATTTAAAAATAACGCGCCATTCTGATTAACTGAAACCGCCTTTTGCAGATGGAGCGATTTCCGGTAATCCTTGATAAAATCCAATGATTTTTGACCAATCGGAACAATCCGTTCCACATTGCCTTTTCCAGTCACCCGGATAACCTTACCTGAAAAATCCACATTCAAAACATTAAGACCCACCAGCTCAGAAACACGAATACCCGTGGAATACATTGTTTCCAGCATGGCCCGATTCCGCTTACCGGTCAACGTTTCTGTTTTAATGGAATCCAGAAGCCGAAACATATCATCAACCGTCAGGTACTTAGGGATCGGCTTATCCTGTTTCGGCGTTATCACGGAAATTGCCGGATTTTCTGAAATCACCCCATGTCTTTCCAAAAATTTAAAAAAAGACCGAATGGAAGACAACTTTCGGGCCACTGATGATTTTTTTATATCCTGCTTATGCAAATAGCCGAGATAACCACGTATGATCAATCCACTGACAGCTCCAACATCCTGAATATCAATATCCGTTTCTTCATCATCATTTGTTATTGCCAGCGCCCGGTTCGCTACAAAATATGCAATAAAATCTTCCAGGTCATTGGTATATGCCCGGCAGGTATTTTCAGAATACCCTTTTTCCGTGGAAAGAAAATCCACAAATGTTTCTAATAATTGTTTTAATGAAGTATAATTCATTCAAACGCAGTCATTCACAAAATAATCAAGGATTCAAGTTCCTGCCAGTTTTCAACCTCACAAAAAGGATGCGGCTTCCGATTCCAGGGCTGTTTAAATACAATGGGATGGATTCCCGCTTCACTTAATGTAAAACAGGTTTCCAACCGATCTTCAACAAAATACCGAATACCTCTGTTCAAAAGAACTTCCCTTTTATCATCAAAAGATCCTGTGGCAACAATTTCAAAGCGTTCAGATCCAAGGGCCAATGTTTCCGATATCCAAGCTACAGCCTGGTCCGCGCTTGGCCGCGCTGTTACAAAAAGCGTAGGGCAATGTTGCTGGTTGAGTTTTTGCAAAACTGCCTGAGCACCATCTAAAGAATTAAGGGTTCCGGAATATTTTCCTCCCAAAATACGATCAATGATTTCTCCCATAATCAGCTCATCCACACCGCCAATTCCATGGAGACTGTATTCTTTGATATCCTCATATCGGATATCACGAATCCCGAAATCTTCTCTGGCGATCTTGATAAACAGCGTCATGGTGTCTGCAATCACACCATCAATATCAAAAGCCAGTTCAGACGGAACGATTTTCAAACAGCCACCTCTTTATTTTACCTTATTGTATCAAATATACCCGAATAAATATCAATATTCGGGTATACGGTTTTCGGAATTATCCGAGTTTATTAAAATTTTACAGATAAAGAATTTGTTAAAATGACGATATGAAATCTATCCGGCTTTTCGTGTCTGCTTCTTTAATCTGTTGATCCGCCGCCTGAGAATCTCAGTCATTTTTTTATTGTTTTGGCTTTTAAATTCTACCCGCTGTTTTTTCAGTTCCTGAATTTTCGCTTTAATCTGACGAGTCGTGGCATCGAACCCTTTTTTAGAAGAGGCTTCTTCAATTCCTTTTGCCTTTTTGATGGCTGAAATCAACTCGGATTTGTTCATTCCATGCGCGCCGGTAATATCCGGTAATCCTTGAGCAATATCACGGAGTTCTTTAGCTGTCATTTTATCAAGTGGTTTTTCTTTGGTCTGTTTTCTTGCATTACCCATGGGCTCTTTTAACTCCTTTCAATTTTTTATGTTTCTAAAACCTTCGTTGCGGCAAAAACACAAAAACGGAGGCCAGATGCCCCCGCCATGTATTATAACTACTTGAATTATAATTTTTTAAAACAATCTTTTGGTGGATTGTCAATGAATATTTATCACTGGAATAAACATAAATACAGTTAATCAAACGCGGTCATAAATGCAATCAACTTGAAGCTGTTACCATCAATTGACTTAATTACAATTTTATGTTTTTCAGATTTCTGTCTACTTAAAATTTTGGTGACACTTGGTGATGGATAAGATGATGTGGATGCATTTATTTTCTGTGGCGGCAAATCATCAACAAATACTTCAACAATACCTGCATTTTGATCACGATCATAGAGAAGACTTATCTCGGCGCCTTCAACTTCGAATCCAATTTCACTGCCTGAAATACCACTTTCCCAAGCGGAACGAAATCGTCGAACCGGGCCAACACGCCACCCTTTATTCAAAAAAGGATTTATATCGCCTGGCTGAAAAAAATCCGTATGATCAAATCGTTTGCTGATAAGTGGCCGTGGCAACTCTTGCAATAATTGTTTTTGAGGACCTTTCAATTCATTTTTTACCCGTTTAAAAAAAGAACAGACCAGGTCTGCAACAAGTTTGTGACCAAAATCGTTTGGATGCAATCCATCTGCAAAAATTTTATCAGCTTTCAAATTTCCAGATTGGAATCCAGAAGACAAGGCGCCTTTTAAACTAATCATAGGTAGGTTATAATGATAGCCAATTTTTGAATGCCATTTCTGGGCACTAACAAGTTCCTTTTCATTTTTCGCGTTACACATCATCAAAAGAATAATTGCGGGGGGATCAGATCTATTAAAGCTCTGGCGAATAATTCCTTCGAGTGTTTCAGCTGATTTTTCTGTATTCGAATCATTTACAGAGAACTCAACAATTACGATATCGGGCTTAAATCTCAACAAATGTCTATTTAAGCGAAAAACACCAATATCTGAACCAGTTGAACCGATACCTGCATTTACAAAGCCAATATCTGCATTCGGGAAATTCTCTTCCCACCATATTGCAGCTTGATACGCATAACTTTTTGACATATGGCTTGCCTTTGCTCCCTGGGTAATGGAACCACCGATTAAACCAACAACAATTCTTTCTCCTTTTTCTGCCTTTAACATAACCTTTTTAAGTAAAGATGTATTTCCCGCAGACAGCAAGGCCCGATCAAAAATTGTCTTATTATCAGAACAACCCGATCCCAAAACCAAGTTGATGAGAAATAGCATGAATAACAAAAATTTAAATTTAATAAACATCTTTTCTATACCCGATTTTCAATATGAAAATTACTGTTTTGTTCCAGTCCATATCAAAAAGAATGCGGTATTCTCCAACTCTCAAACGAAAATCTGCCAAGGGGTGTGCCGACAATCGTTTAATATTACTCATGTCCGGAAAATTTTTTAAGCTTTCAATCTTTCTTTTAATCGCATAGACTGTTTTTACATCAAGATACTTTATATCTTTCGCCACACTTTTTGCGTAACATATTTCAAACATTATATTTTTTCCCAAAAATCCTCATGGGAAAGAATACTGTTTTCTTTTATTTCTTTACGTCGAGATTCAATTTCAGATCTTAACTTCTCATATTTTGAATGTTTAAATAGTACTTCAGCAAAAAACAATACCTTGCTTTTATCTTTTTCATCTAAAAAATTAATTATATTTTTTTTAAGAGTTGCCATGAGACATTCCTCCTTCAATCATAATTTCAAAAAATCAACAGATTAAATTTTTGATTAATTATACCACACTTTTTTCAGGCTATCCATTCGGATTCTCTATTCACTATTTCTCATCACACTAATCACCTGCTTGAGATCCTCCCACACAACCCGTTTGGCATCCATATTTTCAATCAGGTGCTCCGGTGAATATGTCGGCATTATCTTCATTCCCCGGTAATCATGAAAGCGCCCGCGAAGCCTGGAAAGGGGAACCGAGGTTTCAAGCAGGGACATGGCGGCAATTTCACCAAACGCACAAATAACATCCGGCTTTACCAACCGGAGTTCTTTTTCAAGATACGACCTGCATATATTAACATCTGCAATTTTCGGTTTTTGCTTGTTCGGCAGACAACACTTCACAGCCCGTGTAACATAGACCTGATCCCGCGTCAGGTTCATGGCAGAAATAATTTTATTTAAAAGATCACCCGCCTTGCCGCTGTATGGCTTTCCTGCCTGGACATCATCCAAACTGGCAACCCCGCCCACAATGGCCAAATGTGCTTTTTGATTGCCATCACCACAAACGATCTGCTTACGTTCTTTTGACAAAGAACAATTACGGCATTTTATAAAATTATTGTATATTCCAGATGCCCCCCGGCTTTCTTCCGGCTTTTCAACACCCCAGTCCCTGATGGCTTCAATGGTTGTTTCGGAACAATCCATACCCGTACAACCGAGTTCAGAAAGGAATCTCAGGTGTGCGGATAATCCATCAAACATTTCGATAACCGGGTGTTTAG
>JAQIBZ010000292.1 GCA_027858815.1 Desulfobacteraceae bacterium | reverse complement strand
GGGACAATCTGGACTATTTACACAATAATTAAAGTATGATAATTAAAATAATTTTCTAATAATTTTTTATAATAATAAGTGGTTATCTAATGAAAAACAAATCAGCGCTATTGACTTTTATTGTTTGTATTTTTTTGATTGTTCAGCCAGGCTTGAGTCAAAATACGTTGCCCGAGGACTCACCCGATCTCCCCCTGTCCCCTTCAGCCCAACAAATCATCAAAAAGCTGGAAATGCGGTATAATGCTGCGGATTTTTCCGCCACTTTTTCTCAGGAATCCACATTAAAAGCTTTGGACATTATGGATACGGCTGCCGGAAAAGTATGGTTCAAGCACCCCGGAATGATGCGGTGGGAATATGAACGTCCTGAAAAATATGCTATTATTTCAGATGGAAAAAATTTATGGATATACCGTCCGGAGGATAATCAGGTGGTAATCGGTGATGCAATGGCCTATTTCAGCAACGGCAAAGGTGCCAGTTTTCTGTCAAATTTTAAACTGGTCCAGGACGCCTATACGGTCAGCGTTGCCAAGCCGCCCAATGACGGCCAGTACTCTTTAAAGCTGGTCCCCAGACAAAAACAGATGGATCTGTCAGCCATTTTCTTAAATATTGAAAAAAAATCTTTTGATATTAAAAGCGTACTGACGTTAAATGATTACGGAGATGAAACCCAAATCGAATTTACGGACGCAAAATTCCAAGAGCTGGATGCATCCTTATTTAATTTTAAAATTCCGCCGGGGGCGGATATTTTGAAGCTGGACGAGTAAATTTTGGGATTTCCAATTTCACTGCATCTACTGCGTCAAATGCCATATCGCATAGCGGACTATAGCGAAACAGCATTTTCCTTGTACCTGCAGCAAACTTGAAAACCCTGCAACTCAGGCAAGAATATTAATTTTTTAAAGAGATATTAATATGGATCAAGAAATCACAGACAAAATCAAACAACTGGCAAAAGAAAAAAACGCGATAATTATTGCACATAATTATGAGCCACCGGAAATTCAAGATATTGCCGATTTGTGCGGGGATTCTCTGGAACTCAGCATCAAGGCTTCTCAAACCGATGCGGATGTCATTGTTTTCTGCGGAGTCCAGTTCATGGCGGAAACTGCGTCTATTCTTTCTCCTGAAAAAACCATCTTGCTGCCCCGCACCGATGCCGGATGTCCCATGGCGGATATGGTGACTCCGGAAGCATTAAAAGCCTGGATCGCGAAAAATCCACCCATGCCGGTTGTCACCTATGTGAATTCAACCGCTGCGGTAAAAGCATTAACCACCATCTGCTGCACATCCGCCAATGTGATCAAAATTACCAACAGCCTGGAAGAAAATGAAATGCTGATGGTTCCGGACCGGAATCTCGCGAATTACGCTGCCACCCAAACAGATAAAATCATTCACAAATGGGATGGGTACTGTCCGTTTCATAACGCCCTGACCCCAGAACAGGTGATCAAGCAAAAACAGGCTTATCCGGATGCCTTGTTTATGGCACATCCGGAATGCCGGGCTGAAGTTCTGGAACTGGCAGATGTTATTGCCAGCACATCCGGTATGATCAACATAGCAAAAGAATCCGAGAGAACTTCCTTTATAGTAGGCACCGAAATAGGCCTGCTGTATCCCCTGCAAAAAGCGAATCCGGGCAAAACGTTTTATCCGGCTTCAACCGCCATGGAATGTGTAGATATGAAAAAAATTACCTTAGCCGATATTGCCGCCAGCCTTGAAAATCTAAGCGGAGAAGTTAAGGTGCCGGAAGAGATCCGGGTGCCGGCGTTGGCCTCGGTTCAGCGAATGATTGAGTTATAACAATGAACATCCAACATCGAACGTCCAACTTTGAACATCGAATATCCTCAATAAATTTCCAATAAACGACGTGCGGTATGGGTTCCCACGGAGGACCGTGGGAACCAGGAAAATAATTCCCTTGACTTTTTGGTTATACTTCATTATTTTTTAGGTATAACAAATTATTTTTTTTAACAGGGGGACTATCTATGGGTACCGGTACAAAAGAATCTATTAAAATGAAGGTTTTTCAAAAAGGACAGGTTGTCATTCCTGTTTCTTTAAGAAAAAAATACCTTATTGAAATCGGCGACCAGATTGATGTGGTCTCTTCACCGGAAGGTATTTTATTAAAACCGCTTTCCAGAAAAGCCGACCGGAAATCCTTGACCGAACAGTTATTCGGTATCTTCAGCAGCTATGCATCAAAAAAATCAAATCCCACCAAAGCCGACATTAAAAAGGCGACTGAAACCGGATTTACGAAAGATTGGAAACCGTGATCGCCCTGTTGGATACCAATGTTCTGGTTCGGTTTTTGACCTTTGATAATGCCAAAAAATATAAGAATTTGTATGAGTTCTTTGAGTCTTTAGAACGTGGCGAAATGCGTCTTGAGTTAAAGCTGATTGTGCTATTCCAGACGATATTTGTTTTAAAAAGTGTATACCATGTTCCCAAAAAACAGATTGCCGACAGCCTAATGGATCTTTTTAAATATAAGGGGATCTCTGTTAAAGAGAAAAAAACTATTTTTCGGGCATTGGAACTGTGGCGCGAAAAAAACATTGAAATCGTAGATTGCTATCTGCTTGCCTGTATTGAAAAAGACCCTCAGAACATTTTATACAGCTATGACCGGGATTTTGACAAATTCAACATTAACCGCAAGGAACCCTGAATGGGA
>JAQIBZ010000058.1 GCA_027858815.1 Desulfobacteraceae bacterium | reverse complement strand
CCTGATTCAGAGTAAAGACAAAAGTTTTGAAACCATCATAGGGGTTATCATTGATATCAACGAACAGAAGCAGGCAGAGAAAAAACTGAGAAACAGCGAGGAAACATACCGCCGGGTGTTTGATAAATCAGGGGCGGCTTCCATTATCATTGAACCGGACATGACCATTGCCATGGCCAATGAGGAATTTGAGGAACTGACCGGATATCTGAAACATGAAATTGAACATCATATGAAATGGTCGGCATTTGTAGCGCCCCACGATCTTGAAAATATGTTATATTATCATCAGCATAGGCGTCTTCAGGACGTTCAGGTGCCGGACGAATATGAGTGTCAGATCGTCAAACGGTCCGGAGAAGTCCGGGACATTTTTATCAAGGTCGGTATGCTGCCCGACGGTATCCGGAGCATTGCCTCCTTTATGGATATTACAGTTTTTAAAAAGACGGCCAGCGCCTTAAAAGACAGCGAGTCCAAGCTGCTGGCCATTATAGAAGCGGCCGAGGGTTTGATTTATACATGTAATCAGTATTTTATTCTTGAGTTTATGAATAAGGCCCTGATTGATAAAATCGGTAAAGATGCGACCGGTTGTTTGTGTTATCAATCCCTTTATCAGCGGGACAGTCAATGCCCGTGGTGTGTATGGGAGAAGTTTTTAGGGGAAATGCCGGCCGACAGGAGTTTGAGAGTCCGATAGATCATCGGTGGTATGACGCCATGATGTCGCCAATTCTGGATGATAGCGGATCGGTTGAGCGGTTTGAGGCGTTTCTTATCGATATTACCGAGCGCAAACAGGCGGAAAAAGCGCTCAGGGACCGGGAAGTTTATTTGCGAAAGGAAAATGTCCGCTTAAAATCAAGTATCCGGGATCGCTTCCGCTTCGGGAGCATTATTGGTAAAAGTCCGGTCATGCAGCAGGTGTATGAACTGATATTAAATGCTGCGGCCACGGACGCGAATGTGATCATATCCGGGGAATCCGGCACCGGCAAGGAACTGGTGGCCCAGGCCGTCCACGATATGAGCGAGCGGAGTAAATCTGCCTTTGTGGTGGTCAATTGCGGTGCCGTCCCGGAAAATCTTTTGGAAAGTGAATTTTTCGGATATGAAAAAGGTGCGTTTACAGGGGCTGATCGGAACAAGCACGGGTATCTGGATCTTGCGGACGGTGGGACCCTGTTTTTAGATGAGCTGGGGGAGATTGGGCTGAACATGCAGATAAAACTGCTGCGCGTGATTGAAGGCAAGGGATACCGGCCGGTGGGCAGCGAGCGGATGCATCATCCGGATATTCGAATTGTAGTCGCCACCAACCGGGATCTGGCGGCCCGGGTCAGAGATGGGAAAATGCGTGAAGATTTTTATTACAGAATCCATGTGATTCCGATTCATCTTCCTCCGTTACGGGACCGGAAGGAGGATATTTCGCTGCTGATCGATCATTTTATGCAAAAATATGGGGAGCAGGACAAATTGCCGCCCATCACCGGCAAAATGCTGGATGAAGCCCTGGCCTATGACTGGCCGGGTAATATCCGGGAACTTCAGAATGTGTTGAATCGTTACATGACCCTCAACCGGTTTGATGTGCCGGAAATGTCGTTAAAACCGGAAATGTCTTTAAAAATGGAAACAGCTGAACCGGTTATTGGTTCCGCACCCGTCATTGTGAATCCGGAGTCAACCCTGCCGGCATCTGTTGAAGCATATGAAAAACAGCTGGTTCTCAAAGCACTTGAAAAAAATCAGTGGCATCGCGGCAAGGCTGCCGAGGATTTGGGGATTCATCGCCGGACCCTGTTCAAAAAAATAAAAAAATATCGGATTGATCGTTCTTGAATTGAGAACATTCATTCTCAGTAGATTTATTTGTTATTATTTCAAATAATTCTTCACGGTAACCCCTCCACGATGGGGTGATATTGTCCCTTCTCTGAAAATCCTTTCATTATTGCCAATCTCTAATAAATCATTTAATTTCAGATAGTTAAAAAGAATTAAAATTTGGCATGTATTTTGAAAGGCTTATAATCGTCTTTATAAATTTTTTCTATTCAATTGTTCAGGTCGAATACTGAAAGATAAGCTGTTCAAAGGAAACTATTATGGAAATACTGGTCGTCATGCCGGATCATAAAGCTGCTGAAAATATCCAGCAGCGTATCAGTGAACACGGTCATCATGTGATGTTGGCCGGAACCATAAAAGACGCGAAGGCTATTTCATCGTGTCAGCAATTTGATTTAAGTTTTATCCATCTTTGCCTGCCGGATGGTGACGGGCTTGAATTGATAAAACATATGAAAAAGTGCTTTCCGGAAATTCGTATCGTTGCCATGACCGATTCTAATTCCCGGCTTCAGGAACTCTCGGCCCGGAAACTGGGAATCATCTATTATATGGTGGAACCGTTCGAGGCACGGGAAACAGGCTATATTGCGGATCATTTATCAAGAAAAGTAAGTAACTTTTAGGAAGGACACAAATCATGCAACAAGAAAGCGTAAATTATGACATCCTGACACCGGTAAAATTTCTGGCCCGCAGTGCGGCGATTTATCCGGACAAGACCGCAATCGTTCACGGAGAAAAACGTTATTCCTATGAACAGTTTTTGCGCCGGGTCTACCAATTGGCCAATGCCCTGAAAAAGGCCGGTGTTGAAAAAGGAGACAAAGTGGCATTTATCTGCCCGAATATTCCCCCGATGATTGAGGCACACTTTGCCGTGCCCATGATCGGTGCTGTTCTGGTCAGTGTTAACATCCGTTTGTCAGCCAGTGAGGTGGGGTATATTTTGAACCATTCGGAAGCAAAGATCCTGGTAGTGGATAATGAATTTGCAGATCTCGTGCTGCCGGTCTTAGATGATTTGAAATATGTGGAAACCATTGTCAATATCTGTGACGTGACAAATGATCTCCCATTGCCGGGTAACGAGTATGAATTGTTTTTATCCTCTGCTGCCGACACCCCGGTCCCGATCGTTGTATCTGATGAATACAGTGTTGCAACCATTAATTATACCAGCGGGACCACCGGGTTGCCCAAAGGTGTCATGTATCATCACCGGGGGGCTTATCTCAATGCCCTGGGTGAAGTTATTGAGTTCGGGTTGAATTCTGGGTCCGCGTATTTATGGACCCTGCCCATGTTTCATTGCAACGGGTGGTGTTTCCCCTGGGCGGTTACTTCAGTTGGTGCTACCCATATCTGTTTGAGGAAAGTAGAAGCAGAAACCATATATCGCATGGTTAACAAGGAAAAGGTCACGCATTTATGCGCCGCGCCAACGATATTGATTTCATTGTCAACATATGCGGCAGAAAAGAACCTCAAGCTGAGCCGTCATCTTGAGATCATGACTGCCGGAGCCCCCCCGGCACCTCAGGTGATAGAGAATATGGAAGCCGTGGGGGCCAATATTACTCAGACCTATGGACTGACGGAAGTTTTCGGCCCTCACACCATATGCAAATGGCAGGAAAAATGGAATGATCTTCCTGCCGGAGAACGCGCACACATAAAAGCACGCCAGGGGGTTCCCTATGTCAATGCATTATATTTGGATGTGGTGGATTCAATCACCATGGAACCGGTTCCCAGAGACGGGCAGACCATCGGTGAAATCGTCATGCGCGGTAACAATGTCATGCTGGGATATTATAATGATCAGGAGGCTACTGATAAGGCGTTTGAGGGCGGATGGTTTCATAGTGGGGACCTTGCGGTCATGCATCCGGATGGATATATCCAGATTATGGACCGGCAGAAGGACATTATTATCAGTGGTGGAGAGAATCTTTCCACTGTAGAGGTGGAAAATACCATATACAAACATCCGGATGTGCTGGAAGTTGCCGTGGTCTCCACACCCCATCCCAAATGGGGCGAAGTGCCCAAGGCGTTTGTTACACTAAAACCCGGAGCAAAACTTACGGAGCAGGACATTATAGCCTTTTGCAAGGAGCATATGGCCCGGTTTAAAGCACCGAAAATGATTGAATTTGGTGATTTGCCCAAAACCGCCACCGGTAAAATCCAGAAATTCAAGCTTCGTGAAAAAGAATGGAGCGGGCTTGCGCGTAAAGTAGCGTAACCCTCTGATTGTTGTCAGAGCAGGGGGCGGGGGAGATGATTTCCCGCCCCGATTTTTTTTATTCAGCTACAAAAAAGCAAACCGGCATGAGCAGCTGTTTGCCTTCTCCCACAGTGGAAAGCCGGTTAAATGTAAAGTGATCTGTGCGGCCCCTAAGTAAATTGCCCAATGGCAGAATCTGATCCATACCTTTGATGTTCAGGTGGCCGGTTTTCGGATGTTGCCAGATTATCACATGAGCAGGCACAGCTTCCGGATTTCTGGTCTCGCTTATGGGGTTTGCTGTAATAAGGTGTGCCAGATTTTTCCATAACACCGGCACAAGGGTGAGCGATGGGTTTACAACAACTTTTTCAGGCAAAAAATCAGTAGGCGTTGTCTGGTTTTTTGTTTCAAACCATATCCATTCAATGCGGGCTAAATCATCAATGAAATCCGGCCAGGATCTTTTTAAGATCTCTTGAGTCCATAAATGCCTCCTGTCAGATTAAAGGTGAGAGTCTCTTCCCCCCTGGGGCGGGGCACAAAAAAAGCGAATCAAACGATAAGATGCAATTGGCGGTGGAAATTTTGAAAGGCGGCAGAAGTATAGAAAAAATCTATAATTTCGCTTTTTAATATTGATATAATATATCAAGTTATTTTTTTTCTGTCAAACATATGCTTGCAAAATCCCAAACCAGATAATTGGCAAAAAAACTTCTCTGGATTTTAGTTCCATTTTTATTGTCTATTGATTTGTTTTTATGGTAATAATTAATATTCATTTGGGAAATGGGATTCGATGTCTGATTAACCCCAGCAAAAGGAGTGTGAGATGAACGTAAATAAAAGATGGTTCTGGACTTTTATGCTTTTGGTAATTTTTATCCTGCCGGCATGTAAAACTATGAAAATGACGCCAATAGTCAAGGCAACAGACCTGGGTAACCTGAGTGAAGTTAATTATCTGCTTGCACAGGGGGTTGGTGTTGATGAAGCTACACCGGAAGGTGTGACACCTCTGTTTGTTGCTTCGGCAAAAGGGCATGAAGATATTGTTAAGCGTCTGATCGATAAAGGAGCGGATGTGAATGCAGTCACTACGAAGGCGTTTAAATATGAAGACAGGATGATTTACGAAGGGCGCACACCCCTGATGGAGGCTTTGCGCAATAAGCATACCGATATTGCAGAAATACTGATTCAGCAGGGTGCGGATGTGAATGCAGTTGATGTAAATGGTGCTACGTCGCTATTTATTGCCGCCGCCTTAAATGATGAAGCTATTGTCAAAATACTCATTGAAAAGGGGGCGGATGTAAATACCGTGATCTTGAATGAATATGAATATAAAGGCGTTTTGGTTATTAAGGGTGCAACCCCGTTGATGGCGGCGCTGAAAATGGAACAGAATGCCAATGCAGCGGTGCTGGTTGCTCACGGTGCAGATGTGAATGCCAGGAGTGATGATGGGGTGGATTCACTTATGATAGCCGCATTAAATGGTGACGCTCAGATGGCAAATTTCCTGCTGTCGCGTGGCGCAAATCATGAGACAAGAGTGGCAAAAGACAGCAGGTTAAAAGGCCGGTTTATATTTGAAGGAGTTACTACCCTTATGATCGCTGCCGGAGCAGGGCATATGGAAAGCTTGGTCACACTGATCGGCGCAGGTTCGGATGTGAATGCCGTGAGCCAAAAAGGGACGACTGCCCTGATGGCTGCGTCGGCAAATGGTCATCTGGATATAGTAAAGCTTCTGGTTGCCAAAGGTGCAGATGTGAATGCGCAAACCAATGAACCATATAATCTCGGGGAAATAGCGGTTCACGCAGGATCTTCTCCTCTCGGCTTAGCCGCTTATAACGGGCGTGCCGATGTTGTCAAATTTCTTATCGAAAACGGAGCAGACGTGAATGCCAATGATGATTTCGGTATGGATCCACTTTATCTGGCGGCAGAAAAAGGGTATCTGCAAGTGGCAAAAATATTAATTGAAAATAATGCGGACGTGTTTAGTCTCGCTTCAGGGACTACTGCCCTTAATGCTGCAAACAGGGGGGGGCACGTGTATATTGCTAAATTTATCAAGGCCGCCCGGGACAAAATCATGGAAAATAAGTCTGAAGTTTCTGAGTAGGATATTTTTTTACGCCGGTTCAGGCTCAGTGGATCGCATGACCGGTTTGCCAATGATTTCTGAAAGCGGTAAGGCACCCAGCCCTTTTTTTTGAATGCCAATCAGTATGCCTTCAATTTCTTTCAACCATTCAGGGATGTGAGAATCTTTGGGGGGGTGGACATCATGGAGCAGGATGATATCATCTTTGCGGATTTTGTTTAAAATTTTCTCTGAAAGATTTGTTATTCTGCGATTGCCGGCATCAAGTCCCCGGCAGCTGTAATTTACACACAACATCTTTTGTTTTTTCAATATCGGGCCAAGCCTCGGATTGACGATGCCGGCAGGGGGTCTGAATGCATGGGGGATAATCCCGAATTGTTTTAACAAAATCTGTGTTGACGCAATTTCCTGCTCAAGTCTTTTTTTAGATTTCAACATGATCATCACATCATGCGTAAATGTATGATTTCCAATACAATGGCCCAGGCTTAATATCTCTTTTATCAAATGCGGATATTTTTTCGCTTTGGCGCCGACAACAAAAAACGTGGCTTTTACATCATATCTGGAAAGCAGTTGAAGCAGCAATGGGGTTGTTAACGGATCCGGGCCATCATCAAATGTAATGGCCACCGCCTGTCTGCCGGAAGACCCATGAGATATGACGGGCAGAAAAAAACCGGTTCCCGGGAAAAACGGAGCGATCAGACAGGTGAGGATGAATATGGCCAGCGGTAAAATCGACCAAATCGGATCGATAAAAAGGATCACCGCAGATAGGGCAAACGCGCCGATACCAGAAATAAATGCCGGAGAAATATCAAATCGGTTTTTCATTTGATTAAATATTCCCAGAGTGGCCCCACATGACCTCTTGCGTGTAATCTGGAAACAATTTTATCTGTGAGTTCCTCACCAGCACCGGCCACCCAATTTGGATGTTGATTTGCCCGTTCTTTTACCGTCTTTTCAATTTCGTTTAGAGAAATTGATTCCGGATTAAAAAATCGGGGATCCAGCAGATCTTCATTTTCAGCAATTTGCCCGGATGCCAGGGCGATATCAAACAGTCTGGTATAGGGATAAATACGCATCCCGAAAAATAAAAAAAGTACGGTCTGCTCGAGTTTTTCAGCGTTTAAAAGGGTTTCCCTGACAGTGGACGGGCTCTCCCCCGGCGCGCCAAAGAGAAAAAAATGGCAGACATGAAGGCCGGCTTTGTTGGCAACCTTATGCGCATGAAAAACGTCTTTACATCGAAACGGTTTTTTACATGAGCTTAGAATATCATCCGACAAAGAATCCGTGCCAAATTCAACGTGGGTCATACCCGCGTCCGCTAAAATTTTATAATAGTCTTTTGGCGGATGCGTCGGTGAAATAAACGCTCCCCATGGAATAGAAAGTTTTGCTTTTTGAAATTCAAGTGCCACCTCAATGCTGTATGGATAATCTGAATTAAAGGCGGAATCGGTTATAAACAAAAACTTGGCTCCTGCCGCCTGCAACATCAAAGCGGTTTCAGCGACTTTTTTCGGAGGGGTTAATCTCAGCTTGTTCCCTTCAATGTGCGGGTATGTACAGTAAATACACTTAAAAGGACACCCTCTCTTGGTTTGAAGGTTCATCATTCCGCCTTGTTTCAGATAATACGGGACATGGGGGGCATCCGCATCAAAATATCGATGCAAAGAAGTATTCCACGGCGGTGGTATCGCTTCTTCAGTATCTTTGGTAATCACCCCCGGCAGTCTGGTGACGTCCTCATTTTTTTCAAGTGCGTTTAAAAAACCCGCGAATCTTTCGCCTTCTCCAATGATACCGAAATCAGCCTGCAGCGCTTTTATCATCTTTTCCGGAAAAATGGTAAAACCGCTTCCTCCCAGAACAACCGGTGCATTTGTGAACTCCCGGATTGTATTTATTAATTTGCGGTATTTACCAATAAAACCTTTGGGGCTAAGCACGTCCGTGTTGTCCACGTTTCGGATGGATATGCCGACAATTCCAGGATCAATATCTAAAATGCGTTCCTTAAAAGAAGCCATATTGTCGATTGCATTCATGTCCAGTAAGCATACATGATGATCGTTCCGGATCGCTCCGGCAACATAATCGATCCCTATCGGATAAACCGGATAGGGGTTCGTTTCCGTATTGGCTGAAATAATCAGAACTTTCATGAAGGGTAAACCTCGACGGCAGTGAGATACGACCCGGCACCAATCACCAGAACGCCTTTATTTTTTAGAAAAAGATCTTTTCCGTCACAGAAAAAACCGGGAATGTAACCCTGTTGAACAAGATGCACTGCAATTGTCACCGCCACAGCGGATGCTGACGCAAAATCACCGATATATTTTCTGTAATCAATGTTGGGCATTTGTATTCCGGAAAAAGATAAAAAATCATTGATCTGCGTTTCCGCAACAGACCGCTCCGCTGCCGGAATGCCCGTCAAAATGGCGCCAAACCGGTCCTGAATGTTTTCAGATCCTCCCAGCCGATCAATCAGCGAAGATACGACTGAAGAGGATCGGTTTGCAGATTGATAAAAGGCAGGGCATACCCGTATCCCCATATCACCTTTTTTCAGGCAGAGCGCGCCGCCGCCATCTGAAAAGACCGGATCTCTCGTGACAGACAGATCAATTAACGGAGATAATCGGTGCTGGAATTCATCTGCCCCAACGACTAAAACAGGGGTTGCATTTTCCGGGGCCAACAGGCTGGTTGCAATTAACGCCTGTTCAAAAGAATAATTTCCTCCCGTCATTGTGACGTTCGGGCCGGTGGCACCATGCATGATAGCGATTTGTCCGGCAGGCGCATTATGAACCGATCCGATAAAATCCATGGGACTGGAAATTTTTTCATTATTTTTATATAGTTTCATCAAAAAATCATCGGTTTCCGACAAAGCTCCCCAGCCGGTTGAAAAAAACACGGATGAGGGCGAAAGGGTCGAATTTGAATCTTCGAGAGCCGCCGAAGCAAGGGATAAGCCGATTCTCGGCAGCCGTTTCAGCCGACGGATCTGTTTTTTGGGGAGGCCTTCAGATATTTCGGAAACAGAGAGCATTCCCTGGCAGGTTTTTCCGGAAAAAAAAGAATCTATGGTCCCGCGTGTTTTTCCCGCCCCGGTAATACAAGCGCTGCCGACGACCATAAGTGAGGAAGGTCTGTGCAAATGCTTCGCCGGAGTTTTCCGGGGAGTCCCGATGACAAGAGCGGCATTGTTCCCGCCAAACCCGAAGGAATTTGACAGAATCGTGTGAACCTTTTCCTCCACGGGTTCACGCACCGGGGTGGTGTTGAGCTTCGGGTCGAAAAAGCGCCATCCTGAATTTGCCGGAATAAGGTTTTCTGAAAGACACATGGTCGATATGGCGATTTCGATCGCTCCGGCAGCAGCCAGGGGATGACCGGTCGCGCCCTTTACCGATGACAGTTTGGGCTTCTGCTTGCCGAAAAGACGATTAATTGCCAGTGCTTCCGAAAGATCATTGTCAATGGTCCCGGTACCGTGCAAATTAATGTAGTCAATATCCGCAGGAGATAGGCCGGCTTCATTGATTGCGGCTTTCATTGCTTCAAATGCCCCCCGCCCTTCCGGATGCGGCGCGGTTTCATGATATGCGTCACAGGACAGTCCTGTTCCAAGAATTTGGGCCAAAGCGTTTTCGGGTATTTTATCCGCCGTTTCAAGCAAAAGCATCGCAGCGCCTTCAGCAACACTCATCCCTTTTCGATGAAGATCAAAAGGGCGGGCACCGTTGGAATCGATCAACTGCAACGCGTTGAAACCATGATACGTAAGCCGGCAAAGCGCATCGGCGCCCCCGGCAAGGACGCTTTTTGCCAGACCGCTTTGCAGTATCTTTGTAGCAAGAATTATCGCTGCAGTACCGGATGAACAAGCTGTTGAAACAGTTAACACCGGGCCTTTGCAATTACAGAAACGGGCGATATGGTCGGTTACAGACCCTGGAGAATGATACTGATAATCCAGTGACGCAAACGCCTTGGATTTTAAATTGGTTTCTGTTTTGGCGATTCCGCCGGTGGTTACTCCGACAACAACCGCATCAGGTGTTTTTCCCCCGGAATCCGCCAGCGCATCTTTTGCCGCAAGCAGGGCCATCTGGTGGGCTCTGGGGATGTCACTATCCGAAAAAGGGTATTCAATTTCGCCGACCGGAAGCGGCGGGGTGTGGGGAACTGAAAACAGGGTTAAGGGCCGGATGCCGGTTTGGTTTTTACGAAGAGAGTTGATTGTTTCTGCACAACCATGTCCAATCGGACTAATGATCCCGATTCCCGTTAAATAAATATTCATAAGCTCTGCTGATGGTGACGTAAGATGTTCTATAATAAGATAGCGGTCTTTTTATTTTCAAACATAGAATAATGCCCGAACGAAAAAGTCGGATCTCGTTCGGGCACTTTTTAATACAGGTTTTAAGTCTATACAGAAAAGCGAATTGAATGCAAAAAAATTTAATATTTAAAAAATGACCAAAAAGCTGACCAGTAAGTCGCCAGGTTTGATATCCTTTCTATAGTAGTCCATGTTTAATTCTGCTGTATCATAAGCGATTTCGAGCCCCAGGCCCACAGCCCGTGTTCGCATAAATTCAACACCTACCGCACCGTAAAATCCCGGCGATGAGTCGTCAACCGAGTCAGCGGAGATAATGTGGTAGGATAATCCGGCTTTCACGTACGGTGAAATATTGGCTTTTGGAATAAATGTGAACCCGTAGTATAGCTTCAAGGGAACATCAAAGTAAGATTCATCAGCACCATCGCAACCATAACCAATACAGTCAACTGAAATATAGGCCAGGGGGCCAAGTTTTCCGCCGATCATTGAACCATGATCAAACTGGACGTATGGGCCAAATGCCAAACCCACGGGAAGATTCCAACTGGCGTCTCCACCGGTTTTATACTCATAATAATCCACTACATCACTAAATCCACTCATGTATGTGATTTCAAGCGGAAATCGCCAGTCAACAGCCATGGCTGTTGTAGAAAAGACGGTCATAATCATCATTAAAGTTAGGCACAAGATTTTTTTCATTTTTTACTCCTTTCTTTAAAAAATTAGTAAAAATCCTGATCGAAGGATCAGGATTTGGAATAACCACCGAAAGCGGATAAGCCGCCTATTATTCAAAGGAAGTAAAGCTATAATGAATTGATCCCCAAAAAGATATAAAAATGGATAAGTACTCAGGGCGGTCAATTCTTAGGGAACTTCCAAAAATTAATGCTTGCCTTTTTGATCGTTTTCTTCGTTACGTCGACAGTTACATAACCCATTATGCGCCTATTGACGTGCCTTGAATATGACCAAAAATTCCGCGCAATACCGGTATATTAATATCTTTCAGTCCCCTTATGATCGATCTTTTTTTGAATTTGATATGACCCGGGTTTATTTTTTAATTTGATCGAATTCATTTTTTATTTTTTCCGAACTTACTGTGGTTTGATATAGTTTCTTTTTAAAACCAGCATTTGATTTTGCAACTTTTATCATGTCTTCCATATTGTCAAAGTTGTCTTCGATAAGAGTAGTTAATTTTTCATCAGATATCTGGCTTAAAATTTTTTCTTTATCATCTGCATTTAAGATAGATAATAAATAAAAAATATTTTTAGCATCAATGAGTTCAAATTCAATATCTCCAATTCCCACGTCGCATTTTTTCTGATGATGTCTGTTTATAACTCTTGCACTTAATAAAATGGCTTCATCTGCTGAAAAGGCCTTCAAGCCATTGCTTTTCAAATAGATCAAAGGTATTTTAGCATTATTCTCAATATCTTCAGCTTTTATGTCATTTGATATCGGCTTTACTTCTATTTCTTTCTTTTGGGTGATGACTCTTATTC
>JAQIBZ010000223.1 GCA_027858815.1 Desulfobacteraceae bacterium | reverse complement strand
AAAATGGAGTATTGGTATCATCAATTCAGTAGACCATGCCCTCTGGGCTTAACCCAATGCCTGGCCCTTTGGGTCAGGATTTTTATTGGGATTAACACTGCTTTTATAACCCATCACGGTAAATTTGTTCTGACCGCAAAGCCCATTAACCATGGGCCTGTTGACGCATTGACGGTCGGCACGGTGGCCGACCCTACGATGCGTGTTGTCGTAGGGCGGGCCACCGTGCCCGCCAGTCAAATTGAATAGAACAAATTTACCGTGGGGATTGGATAGATTTTCGGGAGTGCCATATTGAACCTGATTGGCTACTGATTTATACAATGTCAGATTTTGAACTTAGACCGGTTCGTCTTGGCACGCATCTGAATTGTTTGATTGATGGGTAAAAAAGCAGGGGCCTCTTGCTAATTGGACCTTGGTCATCGTTTCGGTCACCTTTTCGGTAGGGTGCGGGGTTTATCCCCGGCGAGACCTGAGGCTATTTTGAATGATCAAAAAAAGAGATAAAATTTACTTGATCTGTCTTTAAAAAGAAGATAGATTTGAATTATGAAAAATAAGATTTCACAGCTTATCGATGATTTCCATGAACGGGAATTACCGGAACCGGTAGCCCGGGATACGGAATTGTCTGAGGTAAAAGGCAAGGCAGATGTCGTTATCGGCATGCGGCGTGCCGGGAAAACCTGGTTTTGCTTTCAGAAAATCATTCAGCTCCTGGCTGCAGGATCTAAGAAAGAGGAAATTCTATACTTAAATTTTGAAGATGATCGGTTGCTGGAGTTTACTATTGAGAATTTTCAGGATGTTCTTGATGTCTATTATGGAAAATACCCGGAACACAGGAATACCCGGTGTTATTTTTTCTTTGATGAAATCCAGTGCATTGACCAATGGGAAGTGTTTATCAGACGCCTGCTGGATACTGAGAATGTTCAGGTTTATTTAACCGGCTCATCGTCAAAATTACTGAGTACTGAGATCGCAACCAGTCTGAGAGGGCGGTCCCTGCCTGTCGAGATATTTCCGTTTAGTTTTAATGAATTTTTGAGATACCATGAATTGTTTTTCGACGGGCCAAAAACATTCGGGGCCAAAACAACATCTGTGCTTCGAAATGCGGCCATGAAGTATCTTGAAACCGGCGGTTTTCCAGAGGTTCAGAGACTGAGCACTGATCTTCGGATAGAAATACTTCAGGGATATGTTAACTCCGTTTTGCTCAAAGATGTCATTGAACGTCATCATGTAAGTAATGTAACAGTTCTCAAGTATTTGGTCCGGCATATTATGAATTCTTCCGGCGGGAAATTCAGTGTCAACAAATTCTACAATACAATGAAAAGCATGTCTGTCAAATGCACGAAGAACAGTTTGTATGAATATCTTGATCATCTGGCAGATGCTTTTGTTTTTTTCAGGGTTCCCATCCACACCCGTTCTGAAAAATCAAGATTGGTTAACCCTGCAAAAATTTACGCCATTGACACCGGGCTATTGAGTGCGATGACTTTTCGCAACTCATCCGATTATGGTCCGCTTCTGGAAAATATGGTATTTATGCATTTGTGTCGCCATGGCTATGATGTTGAATATGTGAATACAAAAGGCGGGTATGAAACGGATTTTTTTGCAAGACATAAACATACCGGTGATGTAGAATTAATTCAGGTCTGTTGGGATTTGACGAACAAAAAGACATTTGAACGAGAACTTCGCGGAATAAAAAGTGCGATGGAAGAACTCTCGATACGTTCGGGAACAATAGTGACGTGGGATGATGAAACGCTTATTGATAATACGATCCATGTTGTTCCAGTCTGGAAATGGTTGTTGAATCAGGATGATAAGCATTGATCATCGATTCGGTCATATGTCGGCTGGATAAGCGTCAGCGCATCCACCAAAAGCCTGAGCGAAGCGAATCTTCTAATAACTTAATCAAATAAACCAATGAGTGTCTCTGACTCTGCATTATAAATGTATGGTAAAAAGGGTCGAATGTATGGTATGAGCATACATTATGGATATTTTGTCAGAAATATTATCTTCACGAATTAGAGCTGCCATATTGCGGTTGCTTTTTGCTTTTGATGTAAAAGAACTATATATGCGTGATTTGGAAAGGCGTTCCGGCTTTTCCATAGGTGCCATCCAGACTGAATTGAAAAAACTTTTGCGCCTTGAACTGCTGAGCAAAAGGAAAGATGGCAACAGGTTGTATTTTCGAGCCAACAAAGAGCATCCGCTGTATCCGGATCTTCGAAATCTTGTTATGAAAACAAATGGCCTTGTCGACATTCTTAAAGAGGCATTATTCCGTTCTGATGCGATTAAGTATGCATTTGTTTTTGGATCTGTTGCCCGGAAAGAGGAAACAGCGTCAAGTGATATTGATCTTATGGTTGTGGGGGACTTGGGCCTGAGACAGGTAATCGGAATGCTGAGCGGGCTTTCAGATAGACTGCTTAGAGAGATCAATCCGCATTGTATGAGTGCGCAGGATTTTGTCAGACGCAAGAAAACAGGTGAACCTTTTGTCAATAGGATTTGCGAAGAAGCCAAACTTTTTGTAATCGGTGACGAAAATGACTTTGAAGCAATGGCTTGAAAATAACTGGCTGCGTCGACACAAAACCAAGTCTCGTTAAATTACGGATCTATTACAGATTGTTGATAGAGAGATTTAAAAGACGCGCAGGAACGGCATATTTCAAGCGACTGGAGATTCGGTATTGCGTATAATGCAGCCCTGAAACTATGCACAATACTGTTATATGCCGAAGGCTACCGTTCAGAAAGAACGTTGCAGCATTACAGAACGATCCAGGCACTACCGTGTGATCTCTGTGTCCTCAAGCGAAGCGGGCGTGAGAATTAGGCATTGATCATCGTTTCGGCCACCTTTTGTAGGGTGCGGGGTTTATCCCCGCCCGTTTTCTGTAGTAAGGTGCTTATCCCCGCCCGTTTCCCGTAGAGCCCGGTATTCAGAGATGAGAATGACTCTCACCTTCGTCATACTCGTTTTTCGGGAGGGCATAAAGCCTTCCCCTACATATGGCCGAAACGATGATCAAGGCCGAGAATTAATTGTTTTCTTGTTTTTTTTTGCGATTTCTGTGAACTCAAACGCTGCGAGCGAGAGACCAATATTGGATTTGTCCTTCAGACTTATACTTCTACCTTCTACCTTCAACCTTTTACCTTCAGTCTTCAGTCTTCAGTCTTCAGTCTTCAACCTTCTACCTAAAATATTATGCCAACACCATACGGGAAAATTCAAAAAAAACTCAAATCGACACCCAAAACCTGGCTTATCACCGGCGTTGCCGGGTTCATCGGCTCGAATCTCCTGGAAACCCTTCTTAAACTCGATCAGACGGTTATCGGCCTGGATAATTTTTCCACCGGATATCAGCGCAATCTGGACGAGGTTCGGCAAACGGTCGAGCCGGAACAGTGGCGCAATTTTTCATTTATTGAAGGCGATATCTGTGATCCGGACATGTGCCACGGTAAATTTGTTCTATTCAATTTGACTGGCGGGCATGGTGGCCCGCCCTACGGCAACACGCATCGTAGGGTCGGCCACCGTGCCGACAGTCAAAGCGTCAACAGGCCCATGGTTAATGGGCTTTGCGGTCAGAACAAATTTACCCTGGGACATGTGCCGAAAGGCTTGCAATGGCGTGGATTATGTTTTACATCAGGCTGCCCTGGGTTCCGTGCCCCGATCCATTGAAGATCCGATCAAAACCAACGCATCGAATATCACCGGTATTTTGAAAAAGATTAGTTAAGAAACAGGGCAACCCACACTTGATTTATCAAGAGTGTCGCTATTGGTTGGCCGGGAAGATAAGCATGAAGATTGAACATCTTGGAGCAAAAAATTGTGTCACAGGCTCTGCCATCTTGTGCAGACCCACCCGGGTTCAACCGGCGGTGGCGGTGTGAATATCCTTGTGGACTGCGGCAAAGCCTATGGCAATGACCCTGAGCTTGCCTTTGATCGGTTTCCTGTTTTACCACGAGATAAGGACCTGCCGTCATCATAGCTGGTAATGGTATGTGTACCGGCGGACGTATTTTTGATCACCTGGAGCGCGGTCTTAATGATCCCAAAAATGACATATTTTTTGTGGGATATCAGGCAAAGGGAACCTTGGGACGGCGCATTGTTGATAAAAAAGTTCCGGTTAAAGCAGGCATCCATAACTTTACAGGATATTCAGCCCATGCGGATCAAAGCATGCTGGTCAATTGGGTAAAATCCATGCCTGAACATCTGGGAGAGATAAGGTTGGTACATGGGGAATCAAAGGCAATACAGGCGT
This sequence comes from Desulfobacteraceae bacterium, assembly GCA_027858815.1. Classification (GTDB taxonomy): domain Bacteria; phylum Desulfobacterota; class Desulfobacteria; order Desulfobacterales; family Desulfosalsimonadaceae; genus SURF-3. Next base: position 3,680 of record JAQIBZ010000223.1, on the reverse strand, counting down.
TGAGCGGGCTTTTTAATAATGACAATAAGGAAAGCCTTACCCATTCCTTACCAAAAAAAAGTTGTCCTTATTAACTTTACGGCTTATAATAAAGATCAGTTTAAGTATTAATGCTTGAAAGAGGATGTATCGTATGGACATGCAAATGAATATGATTTACTGGAAAGGTGATAACTTTTGGGTGGGAAAGCTATTCGAACATCCTGAGATTATGACACAAGGCAAAACATTGAAAGAATTGGAAGAAAACATGAAAGAGGCATATATTCTAATGACCATGGATGATGTTCCTCAACATCATAAAATAAAAAAACTTGCCCTTACTATATGAAACGGAAAGATCTTATTAAGAAAATTTTATCTGATGGATGTGTTCTTGTAAGACATGGAAGTAATCATGATTTGTATAAAAATCCATCATCAGGCAAAAAGTAACCTATCCCAAGACATCAGGAAATAGATGAGCATCTTGCCAAACATATCATAGAAGAATTGACATAACAGAGGCTGTTTAATACCTTCCGCAGGGCTCCCAAAGTTGTTTTCTTTATTTTTTCTCTGTGATCTCTGTGTCCTCAAGCGCAGCGGGTGTGAGAATTAGGCATTGATCATCGTTTCGGCCACCTTTTGTAGGGTGCGGGGTTTATCCCCGCCTGTTTCCCGTAGAACCCGGTATCCAGAGATGAGAATGACTCACACCTTCGTCATACTCGTTTTTCGGGAGGGCATAAAGCCCTTCCTTACATATGGCCGATACATTGGGGAGGGGCTGCCTTATTTTTGCAATCTTGACAATTGGTATCTCGTGTTATGATATGCAAAATTAAATATTATTGGATATCATATTATGGAAAAAATTCTTTTAGCACATAATCGACATTGGAATCGCCCGTATAACGGCCTTTATCCACGAGATCTATTTCAAAAACTGCTTAAGAATTTGCCTGTTAAGCATATTCAGGTATTACAGGGGGTTCGAAGGAGCGGAAAATCCACATTATTCAAACTGCTTATCAATAATCTGATTGAATCCGGCGACCCCATGGAAATCCTGTACCTGAATCTTGAAGATCCATTTTTCATAAAATATGAAAAAAAGCCTGAAAAAATTTATGAAATAGTGGAAACTGCCCAAAAATTAACCGGGAAAAAAGTCAGATATCTGTTCCTGGATGAAGTCCATGCAATAAAATGCTGGGAAAAATATGCTAAAACCGTTTATGATAACGAAGAGTTTAAAAAAATATTTATCACCGGTTCAAATTCTTCCCTTCTGAATGGTGAATTTGCCACATTGCTGACAGGCAGGTATCTTTCCCACATGGTACATCCTTTAAGCTTCTCCGAATTATTACAAATCAATGGAATTGAATCCTATCTTCAGCTTGTCCAGAACAGGGCCACTGCCCTGGCCATTGTCGATACCATGTTAAAATACGGCTCTTTTGTGGAAGTTATTGATAGTGATGAGGAACTCAAGCGGGATATCATTTCATCCTATTATGATACCATAATTTTAAAAGACTGTGTTTCAAACAACCATATCCGTGATATAAAAAGTTTCAAGGAATTAAGCTATTATCTGATTTCAAACATTGCCTCGCCCTTTTCTTACAGTTCTCTGGCAAAAGCTACCGGCATTCATGATAAAAGTGCAAAAGAGTTTGTTCAAATATCTGCAACAGGCATATCTGCTGGCTGAACTAAAATTATTTTCCTGGTCGCTTAAAGAACAGCAGAACAATAAAAAAAAGCCGTACTTGATTGATAACGGGTTTCTCAACCTGTCCTTTCAGTTTTCATCAAACAGCGGTAGACTAATGGAAAATTTGGTATTCAGTGAATTTTGCAAAGCCGGAAAAAGTTTGTATTTTTACAATAAAGGCTTTGAGTGTGATTTTATCATAAAAAATAAAGACAATACCCTTGAAGCTGTCCAAGTGTGTTATGAACTTACCGATCAAAACACAAAAAGAGAGATCCGCGCATTAAAAAAGATAGATAATTACTATAAAACCATTTCAAAGACCATCATTACATATAATCAGGAAATAACTATAGAGGGAATTAAAGCTGTTCCCTTCTGGAAATATTTTCACCAGTTTGATTAACGCTTACATTGCGAACTTTTGAAGTAAAAAGTTTTTTCTCTGTTGTTCTCTGCTCCCTCAAGCAACGCGAGCGCGAGAAGTATTTGGTTTTACTTGTTGATCTTTTTCCAAAGCCCGCAGGGCTCCCAAAGTTGTTTTTTCTCTGTGTTCTCTGTGTCCTCCAGCGAAGCGGGTGTGAGAATTAGGCATTGATCATCGTTTCGGCCACCTTTTGTAGGGTGCGGGGTTTATCCCCGCCCGTTTTCCGTAGAGCCCGGTATCCAGAGATGAGAATGACTCTCACCTTCGTCATACTCGTTTTTCGGGAGGGCATAAAGCCCTTCCCTACATATGGCCGAAACGATGATCAAGGCCTGTTATTTTCTGGGGATCTGGGATGCACGGATACGCCAATCCTGCCTGATCCTGACCAGCCGGATGCATGTGATTTGCTTGTACTGGAATCTACCTATGGCGACCGGAATCATACCGGCAGAAAGAACAGGATTGAGGTCTTGAACAAAAATGTGTACTGGCGGACGTATTCTTGAACACCTGGAGCGCGGTCTTGATGATCCCAAAAATGACATATTTTTTGTGGGATATCAGGCAAAGGGAACCTTGGGACGGCGCATTGTTGATAAAAAAGTTCCGGTTAAAGCAGGCATCCATACCCTTACAGGATATTCAGCCCATGCAGATCAAAGCATGCTGTTCAATTGGGTAAAATCCATGACTGAACCTCCGGGTGAGATAAGGCTGGTGCCTGGGGAATCAAAGTCAATGCATGCGTTGAGCGGGCTTTTAAATAACGTCCGAAAACATGAATGAGGAAAAAACGCCCCAAATTGGAACTATTCTCCCATAAAAATAAATACTGATCGGGGGGGCAGACCCCGTCAAGAGCCTGTTCTTGGAAACTCTTTTTTTTGAAGAGCTTGACAAAAAGAAAATTTCGCACTACATTTGTCAACACAGTCAAAGCTAATTTTAAAAGGAATGCAAATGAGACCAGCGATCAATATAAGACTCGAAAAAGAGATGTTGAATTCTCTGGACAACTATGCCAGGGAACTGGAAAAGACAAGAACAAGTCTGATTGAAAAAGCAATAGACCTTTATTTTGACAAACTGGATGAAATGGTGGCTGACAAAAGAATTGATGCCTTGAAAAAAGGTGAGACCGAAGTTATCCCCCTTGAAATAGTCTTTGCCAGAGCGGGCATTGATGTATAAAATTGGATTTGAACCTGAAGCAGAAAAAGAATTTTTGGCTTTGCCGGATAAAGATAGATCCTTGGTTGCAAAAAAAATAATCACGCTGCAAAAAGGCCAGTTTCAAAAGGACAAACCGCTAAAAGGCAAGCACAAAGGTAAATTTCGTAAAAGAGCAGGAAGCTTTCGGATTATCTATCTGAAAGAAGGAAATTTGTTATTAATCACCATTATCCGGATTGCCCATAGAAAAAAAGTACCGCGTCAAACAACGGGTGTGATAGAGCAACCATATGAATTAATAATAGATTAAAGTCTTCCGAGAGAACATACCGTCTCATTTTTCAAAAGAATTCCTCTTCAAAAACGAAATTT
>JAQIBZ010000135.1 GCA_027858815.1 Desulfobacteraceae bacterium | reverse complement strand
GCTGCCCGAGTCCCTACTGGAGTCTGAATTGTTCGGCCATGAAAAAGGAGCCTTTACCGGCGCAGACAAACGACGAGAAGGACGATTTATGCAAGCGGACAAAGGGACTATCTTTCTGGATGAAATCGGAGAAATATCCGTGGTCATGCAGGCCAAGCTCCTTCGCGTCATTCAGGAAAGAGAAATCCAGCGGGTTGGAGGTGACAAGACAATAACTGTTGATATCCGTGTTATGGCAGCAACAAATCAAAATTTGTCCGATATCGTTGCATCGGGAAAATTCAGAGAAGACCTTTATTACCGGTTAAACGTGGTCAACTTGAATGTCCCTCCTTTAAGAGAACGGATTGAGGACATACCATTATTGGCGCAACATTTTTTAAACATATATGCGAAAAAAAATGGTAAAAAAATAAAAGGATTTACGCCGACATCCATGAACATGTTGCTCAAGCATGACTGGCCCGGCAATGTCCGGGAAATGGAAAATGCGGTAGAACGTGCCGCGATTCTCACATTGGATGAATACATTAGCGAAAAGGTTCTCCCAATGCGTATTATAGAATCCGAGGAGCACGCGGAGACGGAGGATCGGCTCTTGTCATCAACCGACGAATCCAAATCTTTGGAAGGAATTGAACGAGAAATTATATTATCAACTTTAGAAGCCGTCGGTAGCAATAAAAGTGAGGCAGCACGGAAACTTGGTATCAACAGGCGAACGTTATACAACAAACTTCAAAAATACGGCCTGGAATAGGCCTGAATAAATTTATCATGGAGATTTTGACAGTTTATGTGATAGTCATGCTTTTTGATATCAACAGTTAAAATCTGCACAGCCCGATACCGTGACAATCTGAGCCATGGGATTATCATTATGGCATCTAACTCAGTTTAGGGATAAAATTATGGTTAATCACAATTAAAACTCACTTCCCATTTTCTCCAATTCGGTTTGATAGGATCCCAGTTCTTCTTTCTGCTTCTTTAAAGTTTCAATATCACACCCTGATTCCATAGTATGCATCATACATCCCATATTTTTCATCATATTACACATTTCTTTTTGATTTTCGTGAGACATATGTCCTTTATCTATCATTTCTGACATATCTCCCATCATATCACCCATCATTTTTATGTTTTCTTTCATCATAGAAGGCATCACCACTTGCTGGTCTTCCTCAAACATTTGTTCTGATTTTTTCTCCTGAGCAAAAACAAAATTACTTCCAAAAGCTAAGAGTATAATTGTGAAAATTATTACAATTTTCTTTTCCATAATACTTTCTCCCTTTTTCTATTATTTGTTACTTTTTCTTACTGACTTGGCATCAAAACACATCCGGGCATACCGTCATTACTTAAAAGGTTTAACAGCAGCAACATTCCTTAACCTTCAGCACATGGACAACAATCAGTATATTGTGCGGCACGACTCTTCAATATCTGTTTCAATATTTTGAGATTATGGCCTATTTATTCATTCACCGATATTTCTTTTGAACTGAATTCACCGAAAATGGCAGCCGGATTATTTTTAAGTCCGCCTTCTTACTATTGGCAATTATTTCCTGATTTGATTCATCGAAATCATTATTTTTCAGTTTTTTAGCGCCGGCCACTTTTATTTTATTGCGGCCATCTTTTTTGGCAAAATACAGGGCTTCATCAGCCCTTGAAATCGGCTCCGCGACCGAGATTTCATGGTCAGGTATCACCGTGGCGACTCCGACACTGATACTTAAGGACTTGCATCCGTTAACAGATTTCTCGTGTGGAATACACAGAGACGATACTTTATCCCGAATCGCTTCAGCGACTTTGTATGCACCTTCTGAATCCGTTTCAGGAAGTAATACGGCAAATTCTTCTCCGCCGTAACGTGCGACCAGGTCCCTTGGCCGTTCTATGGTTTCACTCAAAGCCCTGGCGACCTTTATTAAACATTCATCACCTGCCTGATGACCATAAACGTCATTGTATGTTTTAAAAAAATCGATATCGCACATGATCAGCGACAGATGCTTATTCATCCGGGAGCCATATTTCCATTCATGATCAAGACTTTCCTGAAAATGCCGCCGATTGGCGATCCCTGTTAATCCATCTATATATGACAGGCTTCTTAATGTTTCCTGAACCTGTATCATTTTCCCGTAAAAAAGCCCGATCAGCGCACCGGCAATCGCAAACGCCATACTCCATACTCCAGGGCAGCATGTTTAATGAAAACGACATCATGGTTTCAGTTATGACAAGGACAGAGATTGAACGCTCGTGAAGCGTTCCGGATTCTGACATAATATGCCCTATAATCATCACAACAGGATGTATGAATAGATACCCTATAGCACCGCCGACCAGAGGCCATTTAAAAATTTTGGTTTTAACCCACTTAATGTGTTTTTTTATCATGGACAGACGCTCATTCTTATGACAATAAATAGAATATCTGGATGCTAAATATTAATTTTCTCGTGTACTTTGCCGGAGTTTGGCCGGGAACCTGAAAGTAAATATTGCGCCGCCAATCTCCGCATTTTTTGCTTCGACGGTGCCACCAAAACTCTCTGCAATCTGCTTTACAATACTCAATCCCAATCCATTGCCC
>JAQIBZ010000132.1 GCA_027858815.1 Desulfobacteraceae bacterium | reverse complement strand
TGATACTCCCAATGATATGTATATGAAAAATTTAGAAATTTATGTCATGAGAAAACAATCTGACATTAAAGATGATTTTTCAGGTGAATTTAATCACTGTAAAACAGGCTTTATTAAATATAACTATTCTAAGCCATTCTTTCGAATTCTTTGCTCGATTTGTCTGATTATTGGGACATTTTTTCTTTGTTGGCTCATTTATGAAAGGAGTTTATGGGTAATCAAAGCATGATGTTTGAAGTATGGGTTTCACTTGGTTTTGAAAATAAAGATAGTGGGCTATAAAATGTTTTTTTTTATCGTTGCAGGATCAGGCAAGTATAAATTGAGTAAAAGACAATGAGAAATGTTGTAGATAATTTGAAAGAAATGGCAGGTGAAATTCAAAATTTACTTAATGATTTATTACATAGACATTCATCTATATATCTATGGAACACGCCAGGGGGAGGTCTGACAGTAATATCTGCTGCTGGGAATTATGCTTACCAAAAACTTGATGATGAAGGAAGGCAAGTTCAAACCAACTTGTTAGAAAAGTATCGCCGCTTCAATGCTCTTATCACAGTGCTGACTCAGGGGCAACCAAAAGACACAATTAATAAAGCGACTAAAGCCCATAACAAAATAATTAATACAATCGAACAGACCCATACTTGGTGTAAAAACACTACCGAAGCCTTTAATAAGGCTGATCAAGCTCTCCAGGATCAGCTAAGCTTACTTAATCATCTTTATGATCATTCAAATGGTGAAGTAACTTATGTCCCAGATACCAATGCAATTATTTATAATACAAATTTAGAGAAATGGAATTTTTCTTATATTTCAAAATTCACAATAGTGTTTTTACCAACAGTCTTCTCGGAATTAGATTCTTTGAAAATTAATCATAGAAATGAAGAAGTACGGAAAAAAGCCGAAAAGTTAATCCGAATGATTAAGGAATACAGGCGAAGAGGTAAACTAACTACTGGTGTGGAAGTCGTTAAGGGAAAAATTAAAGTACAAGCTTTAGCGATAGAACCAAAAATGGAAGATTCACTTCCATGGTTAGACTCAACAAATAACGATGATCGACTTTTAGCTGGTGTTATTGAAGTTATGCGCAATCGGCCGCGTTTACCAGTAGTCGCTGTAAGTCGGGATATTAATTTTCAAAACAAAGCTGAATTTGCAGGTATTCCCTGTGTTGAACCCCCGGAAATATAATCTTGCTAAAATATAGTCATTTCTTTCTGGTTTTATTTTTAGTGTGGGAATTGGTGTGTGAAAAATTTCCAAAATTCGCTAAAATTGAACAAAATATGAAAAAGTTCAACGTTGAATATTATATATAATAACAAAAGTATATACTGATTTGAGGAGGTTAGGAAACTCAGAAATTCTTGTCTTCGAATCCGTAGGCCGCAGGTTCGAATCCTGCCGGGCGTACCACAAAAATAAAGGGCTTACGAAAATACATCGTAAGCCCTTTTTAATTTTTAAGTGTTTTGTATCAACACTGTGCCAGTCTGGCATCAAAAAAAATAATCGCTTAGTTTTACGCCTCTCGCGGCTTTGTTAATCATCTGCCTTGAAAAGAATCGTATCTATCCTTATCAACACTGTTTAAAACAGTATTGACAAGTCAGTGCCGGTTTTTTTTCATAATGGCATCAAAGCACGATACATTAGACTGCGACTATAATCGCAATCCAAGGCTTTTTGTCATGGTTCATCTTTATAAATCGATTATAAAGATTTCTTTAATTAGGTCTGGAAAATACAGGAAAGATTTTGGGCATCTAAAATGCAAAAATAGGATATTACAGACTTATCGAAACTCCAGCCCAATGAAAAAGTTGATATATTTTCAGGATATCAGGAGTTTTTCTAATAAGGATCAAACCACAAGATCTTGATATTGCCTTTTGGATTATAAGGACAGGCATAGCTATTGAAAGATGCACAGGTTAGGAGGAATTTGGCAGTGCACATTGTGGCAAGCATGTTACAGGTAAAAAGTGTTTTAAGGAACAACTCGGTCCTTATAGATTTGAGATTTAAGCAAATTAATTTTTCCAGACCAATACCAGGGGTGCTGTGGCGCGGCTGGAGAAAATATAAGATTGACGGCGTCGTACGAAAAACCAAAATGATCCGGATTTTTACTTAAGTGGCGGGGGAGACAATATTCCCCCGCCAATCAAAAACCACAAAAATAGTTTTCTTGTAGAACATCAAGCAATGACGATTGTTATTATTGTATGGGCCGGAAATCCTTCAGCCACACAAGTGGATGAAAATCGGTCTGGGAAACTGTCGGTGGAGTTAATGGATTTAATCCCGTTATTGTTTCCGTTGATGACGCATGTCCCGATAATTCTCCCGCAGCCACGAACTCACCACCTTCTTCAATTTCACCGCTTTCGTTAAAATTACCTGTGACGTGGCATTCAAGCCTCCTGTCGTCGTTTTCAGTCAATAAAATACTTTCCCATTGGCCGGCGATTTCCAGCTCACCATTTTGATATGTACCGGTTCCCCATACACGATGAGTGTAGAACTCCGTGTACCAAAGCCCGGCATGTTGCTTAAATGTAAAATCAAAAGAGACAGCCCCGTCTGAAGATACTGTTATCGGTATCCATTTTTCAAACGGTGCAGGATAAAGATGTTTACCGTCCTGGTCCAATGAAATGTCGACAAGTAATTCCCAGTTCGGCTGAAGTTCTTCTTCTTCAACTTCCGGCCATTCGTTATCAAATTTGTCCACTACGGTTACCTGCACATCGGAAGTGGTGAGGATGCGGGTGTCAGCGTAATACCTGTTATTTATCGGATTGCTGGTCAGCTGCACGCCGTCTGAATATACATGAAACCCCTTGATGGTATTTTCACCGTAATCCGGGAGTGACCAGGTTACTTCGCCGGCTGATGAGGACTTTATTTCCGGTGGAACAAGTATGTAATAGTCAAAATAATATTCACCGCCGCCGACTGTCATATCGGCAATTAATGGATTTATGATTATTTGATGAAATACTGAATGTTGAACCCCGTCGGTCCCTTTTTTGCCGAAATGTTTAACAACGATCGGTTTGTTGGCCTCTGTTGTCTTTTCCAGATTATTGTCAATATCTGCCACCGGTATGTTTTTGTCCGTGTAAGAATATGTCTTTAAAGGGATTTGGCCGAAATAATGTGCTCCGGACTCCGCCACCAGCATCCCGTCTTCAAATACATTCGGATTAATCCTGATATATCTAGCGGTGAGGTGCGGCTGTTTGAATCTAAACTTTTTATACAGGGTGCTATTATAGAAGGTGATGCTCGTTTTAATGTTGTCTGCGCGATAGTCATGGTCACCCATCGTGCAATCAAGAACGTACTGGCTGTATTCATCACCCAGGCTGCTTCCCCATTCTTTCAGTAAATTATTAAGACCTGTTATGTCCCAGCTATAACCCGATATGACCACGCCGGCTGCCACATGACCATTCATTTTATCTTCCAGCCAGTATAGAAAATCTCCAACAGCGTAATAACTTGTTTCATCTGAGGCATCCAGAGAAACCCTTAAATAATTAAAGTAACCTGAAAAGTAGGTTGTGTATGCTTCTTTGGTATAGCCTGCCGCCTTGGTACCATAGAATTCTGCAATGGCTTCATAGAACCATCGGTTTAATCTTGCACCCGTACCGGTATAGTACTTATCACCTAGAAGATGAACCAACTCGTGGGCGGCCACGACCTTCATTTCGTGCCAGTTTTTCAGGCGGTTGTTTATCCGCATTGGCCCGCCCAGGCGGGTATCTCCCTTGGCCGGAATTTTTTTAACATCAACGGAAATGGCGTGATCCGGCAAAGACAAATTATCGTGGGTCGGATCATCAAAAAGAAGGTATCCATCCGGCTTGATGATCTTGGTGGTTTGATAGGTCAGCGCTGTTTCAAGGGCTTTGCCAAGATCTTCGATATAATCCGGCACTTCAGGATTGGTGGCAGTCGCGCTGCCCAGCCATACATTGTCAGCCGACGGCAGATGACTGGAGGGCTTATTTAATGTGACCGGTGAGAAGTATGTGATATAAAATTTATCGTTGTCGCTTTTATACAGGTATTTCTGCAATTCTACATTCGGATCATCGCCGATATACACCACGCGTTTTTTGGAAAAGTGATTAGCCCAAAACGTAACACTGTTTGTGTTTTCATTGTATTGGGCCATGGCATCATTGCGTTCCCACTGACCGGTATCTTCATTATAAGTTTCAATGGCGAAGGCGAATTCGTCAATGGGGGTCGGAATGTCTACGGTCGTGACCGGTACCGTGACCTTGAGAGGAACGGTGGTTTCCCCTGTATCAAAGCCAAGCAGCCGGATAACGTATACATCCGATGCGGCAAATCCGTCTTCAACCGGCGCATTAGTGGTCTCAGTTTCTTCAAATACAACTTCCACGGTACCGGACCATGAACCTTCCAGCGCTTCTACAGTCACCCCGTCAGCACTGGAGGCTACACCGCCTGCCCACATATCGATTTCAGTGCCGGTGCCTGCAAGAACAGAGTCATCGTTATTCGTGCCACTGTCAATGTCGTCG
>JAQIBZ010000126.1 GCA_027858815.1 Desulfobacteraceae bacterium | reverse complement strand
ACTACCCACAGGGGGGTGGTTTGAATCTTTAAAATGCCGTAAAACCGTTTTCCCAGCTGTAATTAGAAAACCCTTGCGGTTGCCTTACCCGCTATTAAATAAAAGCCTGGAAGGACCCTTTCTTCTTTTGCAGCAGCTTCCCGGGCTGATTCGGGTGTGTCGGCTGGAAACCTGTTAAAACTTGTTATTGAAAACCCCTAAAAATTTTATTTAACTACCTGACAGGAAACTTCACAGCAAAGGGTGGTTTAATTTTAAAACCCATACCGGGAAATATTCACAAGGAGACTATATGATAATTGAAATAGCTCTTGGAATTGTTTTAGCTGTAATTATCTTAATTGCTTTAGCGGTATTTATCTTTTTCGCTTTGCCATCTCTTGCAGCTTTTGCAGATAAGGCAGCAGGTAAGGCAATTCTTTTTGGCTTTGGTATTCGTATCTTACTTTCAGTCACTGTTTTGACAAAAGGAACCGTAATTGCGGATTATGCATTTTGGGCGATGTTCATGCTTATCTATTATGGTGTGGCTTCTGTTGTTGTATATATTGGAAGTTTTTTCATTTTTGAGGTTTTTGATAAAAAATTTCCTAATTTTGGAATATTTTTGACAAAGGCTCCGCCATATAATCGAGCATCTACAATTCCAATACGCCTTTTTGTTATGGGATTATGCACAATAGGCATGTTCGTTCTTTTTGGCAGCATTTTGGTGGGTTTTTTTTATATTGATAAGGTTTTCGGGATATCAAGGTGCCTTCTGAAAACGCAGCTATAATTTCTTTGGGACCTTCCCGGGTATCCTGATAGCGGGTATGGAAAACAGCTCGATATTTTCCTGATTACAGGCTTCAAAAAATCACTTTGCTTTAGTGAATAATGGGGGTTGGCCTGGTGATCCAGACCAACCAAAAACGCAGACCGATTGCCCAGGCTTTTTCTCTTTCTGGCAAAATTGAATCTGGTTACCCAAAACTATAGCTCAGACTACCCACAGGGGGGGGGTTGACTCTTTAAAATGCCGTAAAACCGTACCCATTCATATAAAAAATTGCATCGTTGGACTTCAAACCCCATATCAAGCCGGGGGGATTGTTTCATACGGTTTTTTAACCATTTATTTGATGGCGGGATAGATGGTGGGGAAAATAAAAACGGGCACCTAAGTGCCCGTTTTTATTAATGTACTGGCGGAGAGACAGGGATTCGAACCCTGGATGGAAGTTTCCCCCCATACTCGCTTAGCAGGCGAGCGCCTTCAGCCGACTCGGCCATCTCTCCGAAATTATGCAAACAAAATACTGGTAGCTAATACCCACAAAACTCAGCAGGCTGATTTTTGTGGCGGAGGGAGTAGGATTCGAACCCACGGAGCTTTCGCTCAACGGTTTTCAAGACCGCCGCCTTCAACCACTCGGCCATCCCTCCATCAGCTAAAATAGAATTCATACAGAATTTACAGTTACAGGTCAATATTATTTTTTCCAAATATGTTATAAATGCAATTATTTTCTGTATTGTTGAGGCGTTTACTTGATTCCTGTTTTCGTATCAGATATGACTTGATCAAAATCAGATTGAAAGCATATAAAATCAATTTGATACCGCCTGAAAGGGCTATAAGCTTTATTGAATGTTGACATGTCCGTTTTTTAACTTATTATATAGTTTTAAAATTAATAATTAAATAATTTAGCGTATTGACCCGCCGCATTTAGCACAATGCGGCCTTATTTTTAAGGGAGAACACCTCAATGAAGCAGAAGTATTCAATTTTTAAAGATAATGAATCCAGCATCTTGACGATCAAAGAATTCGCAGAACTTGATAAGGGAATGTATTCATTAATTTTCGAAGAAACATATGAAAACGCAATGATTGAAGCAGCGATTGAAGATGGAAAAGATGCGCTGATTTCTGCCATAAGAACACCGAATCTTTATCCCATCGCAGAGTACGCTGAAAAAATAGCAGACACAATAATTGAATACTTTGAAAAAACCCCTGCAGAGGAACCGGTGGAACTCGTCTTTAATGACATCAAATTAATGCAAAAAGAGAAAAAAGAGACCCCGGAAACAGAAGATGAAAAATCCGTAGAAATTGACGATCTGCTTGATGATGACAGTGATTCTTCCAAAAAAGACAATAACGCATCCGAAAAAGAAAAAAAGGATGACTGATGCACACACCATGCATCATAATAGAAACTTAAGGATAAATAAAAATGGCATTTGAAACAAAAGAGCAGGTTCTGGAAAAAATATTCGATCAGGAAAAACCAGTCTGCCCACATTGTAATAAAGAAATGGATTTATGGGAAGTTCCACCGATTAATTTCAGTGACGGCCTGGGCTGGGATTCCCCGTATTTATATATGTGTTTTAATGATGAATGTCCCATGTATGTCAGTGGATGGGATAATTTAATGGAAAACTATTCACACCGGGCATCATACCGATGCATTAAAAGTCCCTTTGGCAAAAACTTTGAAGCCATGCCGGTTTTCAGCCCCATGGGCTGCACGGGACAAAAAATTACGGATCAGTTAATGGCTGAAGAAGAAGCTTTAAAGGAGGCCATAAAAAAAGGCTTTTCCATCCTGGCGGACTGCTACACAAACAAGGATGATCTGAGCGTTATCCGACTCCTTTTAGATGTTCATGAACCCGTCCGCGTCCGCGTAAAAGCGGCTGAAATGACAGGGGATCTGGCTGGCCTTGAAGCACTTGACCTGATTAATAATTATAAATTTGGAAATGATATTCTGCAGAAAAAGGTGAAAGAGGCAGTCGATAAAATTCACGAACGGCACTTTACCCGGGAATGCCCATTTTGTGCGGAAATCATCAAAAAACGGGCAAAAATTTGTAAACACTGTAACCGGGACGTTGCCGGTCAATAATTGAAATCCGGGTCAGGTTAGGGCCGTGGAAAGAATAAAGTATCCCGGATGGCGAAGGCCAATCAAATTATATTGGTGCTTCCGTATTCGAGGCGCGATGAAGCAAGCATATCGGGATATGTGCGTTTCATCGCAACAAAGAAAACGGAGCAAAAGGCCAGTAAGATGAGATATTTTATTTAAATGTCGAAAACCTGGTCCTTTGGGCCAGGTCAGAGATATTTGGCTCTGCCCGCCAATGATGATTTGGTTAAATTCTTAATCGTAATCTTTCTCGTAATCATAATCTTTT
>JAQIBZ010000118.1 GCA_027858815.1 Desulfobacteraceae bacterium | reverse complement strand
AATTGAAAACCAGGTGCCCGGAGTGTCCCATGTCGTCACCACCAGTATTGGCGACTATCTTCCTGCCGTTAAACGGATACTGGGCAAACTTCTCAAAAAACTGCCATCCGGAACCGTGACGCCGATTGCCGGCAAAGTCATCCAGTCATTTAAACAGGTGATGGTCCAATATCCGCCTGCCAAACCTGCAGACACTGTATCACCTGAAAGCATCTGTCTGATTCAGTACACCGGCGGCACCACCGGACTTCCCAAAGGCGTTGTGCTGACCCACCGCAATATCTTTTCAAACCTGACGCAGGTGAAAAAATGGACTGATTTTCAGATAGGTCAGGATGTGCTGTGCTCCGGTTTTCCGTTTTTCCATCTGGCCGGACTGATGTTCGGCATGACGGCCATGGCCACGGCAAGCACTCAGTGCCTGATTCCGGATCCGAGAAACACCAAAAATATCTGCAAAGAAATCCAGACCCACACCCCCTCGATTTATGCGAACGTGCCCACCCTCTACCAGATGCTGCTGGATGATCCGGGCTTTAAAAAACTCGATTTTACGCCGGCAAAACTTTTTATATCCGGCGCAGCCCCGTTTGCCGTGGAATCGATCCGGGCATTTGAAGCGGTGGTCGGCCAGGGTAAAGTAGTGGAACTCTACGGCATGACTGAGACCAGTCCGGTTATTACCATTAACCCGGTGGAGGGAAATAAAAAAATCGGTTCCGTGGGCGTGCCGGTCTCTAACACACACGTCCGGATTGTTGATGTGGAAACCGGAATAAACATAATGCCCGTCGGAGAGCCCGGCGAGCTGATCGTGCGCGGTCCCCAGATGATGAAAGGCTACCACAACAAACCCGGAGAAACGGATCACGCCATGCGGGAGCACGACGGCAAAATCTGGCTGCATACCGGGGATGTGGCCCGCATGGACGAGGACGGTTACTTCTTTATCATGGACCGCTCCAAGGACATGCTCATTGTGGGCGGATACAAAGTCTTTTCAAGAGAAGTGGAGGAAACCCTGTACCAGCATGAGGCAGTTGAATTCTGCGCCATCATCGGCCAGCCGGACCCGAAGCGGCCCGGCAGCGAGATTGTCAAGGTCGTGATTCAGTTGACCACCGCCGCCCGAAAGCAGGCGCCCGATGCCTTAAAAAGCAATATCCTCGCCTTTTGCCGTGAAAATATGTCCCCCTACAAGGTGCCTAAAATAATAGAATTTATTGATGCCATTCCTCTGACTGCAGTGGGCAAGGTGGATAAAAAAGCACTGCGGTGACCACATTCCCCGATCGGGGCTGGGGCAAAAAAAACAGCATTATAGCCGCATCAATTCCATTTATAAGTTTGATTGACAATGCCGCCGAATATCAATAATGAATTCATTCTTTTAAAATCTGGCCGGATCAGACATTCCGGCCGAAACAAGGATGAAAAATCGGTGACCACCATCACATCAGACACAAAATTAGTTACTAAAATTGACGACACCCAGGAAACTCTGGCAGCGATACGGGGGTGTCTTCCCGTTCTGGAAAAGATTGCGGCCCAATCCGAACTTCTGGCGCTTCTGCAGGAACCCGAACGGATCGCCCTGATCACTGCGGCCGGTAGAATATCCCGGCCCGATCGGAAGGAGATTAAAAAGCGCAATAAAGACAAAAAACGGCAGAATCGACTGGCTATTGTGGAAAAAGAGCGCGGGCTGAGGGCGGCCACGGGGATCCGTCGGGCCAGGGAAGCCGAGGTTTTTACCGCTCCCTTGCAGATTTTGTGTACTGGCCCGGATTCCGAACGTGCGGCTGAGCGCCAAGATACCCGCCCTGAACTGGAATCGCCGCGCAACTGCTATGTGTGCAAGGCCGATTTTACACAGCTGCATCAGTTTTACGACGCCATGTGCCCGGAATGCGCGGATTTCAATTATCAGAAACGTTTTCAGACAGCTTCCTTAAAGGGGCAGGTGGCTTTGATTACCGGCTCCCGTCTCAAGATCGGGTATCAGGCCACGCTGATGATGCTCCGGGCCGGGGCAAGGGTGATAGCTACCACCCGCTTTCCAAAGGATTCGGCCTTACGATTTGCCAGGGAACCGGATTTTTCCGACTGGGGCCACCGGCTCCATATCTACGGGCTGGACCTGCGCCACACACCCAGCGTGGAGCTTTTTACCGATTATTTTAAAGAAACCTACCAGCGCTTAGACATTCTTATCAACAATGCTGCCCAGACAGTCCGGCGGCCGCCTGGATTTTATGCCCATCTCATGGAAAATGAAACAAGGGCCGTTGCACAATTACCCAAGGACGCCCAGACTATTCTGGGG
Organism: Desulfobacteraceae bacterium; assembly: GCA_027858815.1. Taxonomy (GTDB): domain Bacteria; phylum Desulfobacterota; class Desulfobacteria; order Desulfobacterales; family Desulfosalsimonadaceae; genus SURF-3. The sequence goes on along the minus strand of JAQIBZ010000118.1, from coordinate 10,002 downwards.
CATTACCAGTCCTGTATTTCCCAGCTCCAATATGGCCAGACAGAAGAGGTTGGCCCCAAAAATGTGAAACTGGCAAATACGGATATAGAAAAGGCTGTGCCCGCAACCTGGAACGGCACCGCCCCCGGCATCGGGCTGCGAAAGTCCGCCCAGCTTTCCCAGATTCCCTATTCCTATGACCATTCCCTGGCTGTGCCCGGGGATTTTCCGGCAGAAAAACTCGATGCCGACCTCCAACAGGTGGATCTTCGGAAGACCAACTCCTGGCGGCTGCGGTTGGGAGAGATCCAGACCTCGGAAATGCTGGAGATCCAGCTGGTCAATTCCGTGGCCCCCTTTGTCCTGTGCAACCGGCTGGCAAATTTGATGAAAGAGGATAACACCGGACAAAAACATATTGTGAATGTTTCTGCCATGGAAGGTAAATTCATGCGCTTTAAAAAAGGCAGCCGCCACCCCCATACCAATATGGCCAAGGCCTCTTTGAACATGCTCACCCATACTGGAGCCAGCGATCTGGCCAAATACGGGATTTTCATGAATTCCGTTGACACCGGCTGGTTAACGGATGAGGATCCGGCCATCCTGGCCAGACAAAAACAGGAATGCCATGATTTCCAGCCGCCGTTGGATATTGTGGACGGGGCAGCAAGGGTCTGTGATCCGTTTTTTCACGGCATCTTGACTGGAAAGCACTGGTGCGGCAAATTTTTAAAGGATTATTTTCCCATCGACTGGTAAACCGGTGATGGCTGTTTTTGGCGCATAGAATGCACCCTGCAAAATTAAATATTCCAAAACGGACTGGCGGTACCCGCAATTTTTCTGCCTATCCGAATTTATGCAGGGTTTTTCCTTTCCTGAAAATAAAATCCCTATCGAGTCCTGAATCATTTAAATCGATGAAAGATATCAGCAAAAGAATGGATGATCAGGTAAATTAATTGTTACCTAAATTGAGCGTTTTAAATTTTGAAAAAATTGTTTTTATATTTATTTAAGGATGTTGATCTATTTTAAGTTTCAAAATTTAAAACCCTACGGGATTGCCTATCTCACCGCACCTACTGCGTCAAATGCGCAACCGCATAAACGACTATCGCGGCATCGCATTTTCCTTGTAGTCGTTTTAGCTTGGGGCAACCTCGACAATCGCTCAACTTAAGTCACAAAAATCTCAATTAATGGATTTTTTGTTAAGCCATCATGCTTTGCCCAAAAGATGCCTCAGGGCTGTTTCCAAATCCGGGTGCCTGTAAGAATATCCTGTTTCCATCAGGACCCCGGGTTTCACCCGTGTGCTGGAAAGAATTGTTTCCCGTCCCATTTCACCGAAAACAGTTTCTATGGCAAATTTAGGAACCGTGAAATATGCCGGTCGGGAAAGAACCTTAGCAAGTACCTTGGTAAACTCATGGTTGGTCGCAGGATTTGGTGACACCAAATTTACCGGTCCGGATATGTTTTTTTCGAATAACGCGTGATGTATGGCGCCGATGGTGTCATCAATACTGATCCAGCTCATGTATTGACGGCCGGTAGCGATTTTACCGCCGATCCCAAAGGTAAACGGCAAAAGCAGTTTGCCCAGTGCGCCGCCCTGGGGAGATAAAACAATGCCGATACGCAGAAATACGGTTCGGATACCGGCGGCAACTGCAGTATCAGCTGATTCTTCCCACATTCGGCAGACATCAGAAATATAATCATTGCCGGTTGTATCCGATTCATCCAGTAAAATATCTCCACGGTGCCCGTAAAAACCGATGGCCGATGCACTGAGAAATACTTTGGGCGGATTTTTCATTTTAGATATGGTTTCAGCAATTAAACGGGTGCTTTTTACACGGCTGTCGATGATACGTTTTTTTTTCTCCTTACTCCAATGGCCTTCACCGATATTTTCTCCGGACAGGTGAATGACGGCATCGATCATATCCGTATCATCCAGGTCAATTGTGCCGCTTGCCGGATCCCATCTTATTTCACCGATTTCTTTTTTGGGCGGTCGCCGGACCAGCTGTAAGACGGTATGCCCGCCTGTTCTCAGAAAAGGAATCAAAGATGATCCAAGCAGTCCGCTGGCGCCGGAAATGAGAATTTTTAAAGGGCCTTGTTGTTTTCGTAATTGATGAGCGGCAATATCGGCAATGGTTGTGTTGTGACGGTAAGTAAAAATCTGTTTTAATTTTTTCTCAACAAATGTTTCCATCACAGCGGTTCCTAAAGGATGAAAAGGAAGCGCATATTCTATTGAATCGTCAAGAATACATTGAGTCGGGTTTATATTTTTAAAACAATGGGTGTGTTCCCATTTTGAAAAAGGGCCTTTTACCTGTATGTCTTTAAATAAAATATTTTCCTGATAATCCACATGCCGGGCATGCCACTTTATTGGAATCGGGCCGGCTTTGAGTTCCATTTTTACTTCTGCTCCGGTGCGGATACCTCCTGTACGGGAAATGATTTTAAGAGGATCCCATGGCGGGCTTAAACGTTCAATGGCACCGGGGCGGGCATGCCATCTGAAAACGTCTTCAGCAGGAGCGTCAATTTCACAACTTTTACTAAATATGTTTTTTTCCATGATTTTGTTTTTTGCAGTCGCATATGTTTATTATATTAAGATTATTTTTGTTTAGACACACCTGACAACGGGAATCACTGCACATCTGGCAGGAAAAGCAATCCGTGCATTTGTTTTTTTTTTGATTGTCAGGCAGTTTATCCGGTACATATACTTTGCCGGGGAGACCTTTTATTGCTATAAACGGCATTTTTATAAATCTTTTTTGCGTTTAGTTTTTTATTTCTAATTTTGTGCTTTTTTGGCAAACTATTTTAAAAACTCAAAAAGTGTGAAGTGACTAAAGTGATCTAAAGTGCCTAAAGTTGTGGACTGCGCGAAATGCGCGATCATTTTTAACATAAAAATTGAAAATGCCGAAGGCATTAACCATAACTTTAGCTCACTTTTAACTTTTCCGGTTTATCCGGGTCAGGAAATATAAACCTGTCTTCTCCGCAAAATATCATCAAATCATCGCCTTTGACACAGGCAAGGGTCATATTCACGGCCAGGGCCAGATCAACCCCGAGCGATGTGGGACGGGAAATTCCCACAAGCATTTCAAGACCGGCCCGGGCTGCTTTCTGAACCAGTTCGTAGCTTAAACGTGAAGACATAACACCAAAGCGGGCATCTGAAATATTATCGTCCATAAAAGCTTTACCGATAGCCTTATCCAGGGCATTATGGCGGCCGACGTCTTCTGCCGATGAAAGAACCTGAAGGTTTTTATCAAAGATCAGGGCTGCATGCGCGCTGCGGGTTTTTTTGTGAATCGGCTGGAACGAGTAAAGCCGGTCAGTGCATTCCCTTAACTGATTAATTGAAATTTTTAATTTATTATTAACCGGGCTGGTGATTTGATGAAGGTCATCGACTACTTCTTTGCCGCATATACCGCAGCTGCTCTGGCTGACAAATCCTTTACGGTCTAAGAGATCCACAACCTGTTTTTTCCGGTCATCGGTCAGTGTCACTGTGGCAACATTTGTACTGTCTTCAGTGCAGAAACCGATAGTCCCAATATCTTTAAGCGAATCAATCAGGCCCTCAGCCAGGCAGAACCCGGCCACATGGGCGATTTCATCGCCGGGCGTCCGCATCACCACAGCATAAGGGTTCCCTTCAATTCTTATAGACAGGGGTTCTTCGATAATTAGCGAATGCTGTTGAGATGTTTGCGCATTATCTCTGAAATGTGTGATTGTAATGTTCTTTGATACGTTCATCATTTTGCCCTAACAGGTTTTACAGACAAATTCCTTACATTCATTTTCAGTTAGTATATCCATGGTATAAAGAATTCGTTGTTCCTTTTCGCGACGTTCGTTTGACAATGTTTCCAGGCTAATATCTTTTAATCGATCTATGGCCTCAGTCTTAGAAAAAAAACTGTTAAGATCTTTTCCGATGACTTTCCCGGATTTTGTATCCATCAGGTTTGCTTCGTGCCCGTTGGTAATTACGGAAAATGGAATTATGTAGTTCTCGAAAAGCCTTGCCACAGATAATGTTGGCCGCTGGCGTGTCACAATAGAACCCGGACCGTAAAGGATAACAGCAAAGGCTATACCCTCGATCCGGATGATAAAATGAACCGTAGTAGTGCCGGTTTTACCGTCAACTGTCAGGGCCATTTTTTTGCGGGTTAATATATCGTTTTCGGAAAAGCCTTTTTCTTCAACCAGAAATTTGGAAATTTTCTGGATTAAACGTTCATCATGCGTATCCGGCAGTATCTGACCGGTGAGATAATCTGTTAATTCACCCATAACGAGATGGCTGGTTCCCATGATATTCGCCTTTTTCACATATTAGATAAATGAATCTGGTTATCCACTTCGGCCTTGATCATCGTTTCGGCCATCTTTTCCGTAGGGTGCGGGGTTTATCCCCGCCCGTTTTCCGTAGAGCCCGGTATCCAGAAATGAGAATGCCTCACACCTTCGTCATACTCGTTTTTCGGGAGGGCATAAAGCCCTCCCCTACATATTGGCCTAAACGATGATCAAGGCCTCCACTTCGCTCAAGTAGGGTGCGCTTTCCACACCGGAGGAAGGCTTAAACTTCGCTGAATATGGTGCATAGAATGCACTCTGCCTTAATAATCATGTGCATTTTTTCTAATCAATTTAACCTACTGGATATGCATTTAAATGAATTGATATCACAATGTGAATTGTGAAGTCAAAACTTCTGTCTGTAAAAAAAGGGGGGGATAAATCCCCCCCTGTTAAGAATATTGTCTATTATTGTTTGATGGTTAGGTTATTGGCTATTATGCTGCTTGGATCTTTCTTCTGTCGTCCATATCCACAAGCACGCGTTCTCTTGCTTTGTCAATGCCGAGCGCTTTTCGCTTTTTGTCAATATGCGCAATCATCATTTGCGCCATTTCATGAGGATCCGGAGAGAATCCCCATTTCCCGAGACCTTGGTCCTCAAGACCGCCGAACAGCAGTTTATGGAACTTGGTTTCTTCGACAATCGGGAATGATACACCAAACACGGTATATACACCGGATGCGACAAAATATTGTCCAATGGCGATTGCTTTTTCACTCATCCATTCCGGTGCCGCTCCGACTGCCGGAAGATCGGCAATACTGTTCCCCAGTCCCCCGGTTCGAACCATTTCAGATGCGGCGATCAGGATTCGGCTGTTGTCCACACAAGATCCCAACCCCAGAACCGGCGGCATACCGACAGTTTCGCAGACTTCACGCAGGCCCGGTCCGGCAAGATAAGCAGCTTCAGGTGTATAGAAACCAGCTTTGGCAAGGGCAATCTGCGAACATCCGGTTTGAAGAACCAGAACATCGTTTTTAATCAGTTCCCGAACCAGTTCAACATGAACAGAATCCTGTTTTACCCTCGGATTCGTACACCCGACAACGCCGGCAACGCCACGGATCCTGCCGTTTATTATGTTTTCATTTAACGGTGTATAACTTCCCCTGAAACTGCCGCCCAGCATATAGTTGATATATTCATAGGAGAACCCGTGAACGCCGGAATTGACAATCTGCGGTATTTCCACCGGAAGCGTCCGTCCTTTAAAACGACTGATCGCCTTAATGACGATTTCATCGGTACAATCCCTGGGATTCTCATCTGTAAACTCAAGATGTTTTACGCCTTCTATTTTGCAGCGCGGGTTTGTTGTAAACAACGGTGTTTTATAGCATTCCGCCACTTTGGCCAGCCCCTGTTTGATGCATTGAATATCAACACCCATCGCATCAACAGCGCCGGTACAGAGCACCGCTTCAGTCGACGTAAAGTTTCCTGCATGCGGAATCCCATGACGGGACATCATCTCCGCACCCGAACAGCACATACCTACCAGGTTAATCCCGTCAGCCCCGGCTGCTTTTGCTGCTTCGATCAGTACCGGTGAATTGACAGAGGCAATCACAGATTCGAACAGATTGGGCTCATGACCGTGGATTATGATATTGACCATGTTTTCTTTTAATACGCCCATGTTCACATCTGCAACAACCGGTGAAGGGGTGCCGTACAGAATATCCGATATTTCGGTTGATACCATGGAACCGCCCCAGCCGTCCGCCAGTGCTGTCCTGCTGACCTGCTGCATGATATTTTCATAATCCTGATCAACACCAATGCAGGTACGGTGCATCATTTCCATAATTTCACGCATGGCACCGCGCGGCACAATGTCTAATTTCCGCCAGGTTTCCAGGGTCTTTTCCGGAACGCGTTTGGCAAAAGGAATTTCACCGTCCACCTGGGTATAGGTCCGTTCCAGTTCGTTATATAAATCATTTGCAACATCTTCAAGGCTTCGGCTTTCAATTTCAATGTCAATCGATGCGGCAATATCAAACACTTTTTGCGGGTTTTTAATTTCAAAATCCTTGACGTGGCCATTTACCACGGCTCGGAAAAGATCCAGCATCTGCATTCCATGATCAGTATGTGCCGAAGTACCGGCTGCCACCATCCGCCCAAAATTTCTTGCCATAATCGTGTCAATGGTGGCACCGCAAACACCGACTTTGCCATAAGGATCTCTGGCATTTAAGCGACAGGGACCCATTGAGCAATGCTTACAACAGGCCGAATCCGCGCCAATTGGGCAAGGTTTCATATTCGCTGCACGGTCGAAAATTAATTCAACACCGTCTTTCCGTGCTTTTTTAATCATCTGGGCTGTTGCGTCACACGAAGTAACATCCTTGATGTCAAGAATCTTGCTTACAACAGTCTTGGTTGTTTCTTTTGGCATATATCCTCCCTTTGTTAGGTCCTTTTGTTTTAGAATTATTAATCCAATATGGGTCAAATTCATATTGGGTTATCGGAACCATTTATTGAGTTCTAAGTATTATTACATAAGCAAAATGTATGCCATTAAGAATAATCGATAATATTGTATCAATAATTCATAGTGTGTATTTTAACTAATTGATTATAAAGTTAATTATAACACTAATGGTTTTTTTGATAGTGGCGGAAAATGCGTGAATTGTATCACGTTGTGGTATAATGTGTCTCAAAAAATACTCAAGGTCCATTTGCGTTCTATGCATTGCAACTTCTTAATAAAATATGGGTAAGCGTTCACAGGGCACCGCACCTGCTTTGTTCCCGGGCACTTGAAGTACGACGAGTACGTCTTCGTGCCCGGCGCCTCGCATCTGCGGTACCCTGTAAACGCTTACAGAACAACAGTTTACGAAAAATTTATAATTTCGACCCCGTGAACGGGTACAAAAGAATTAGAACGTTACTGCTATCATTTTTAAGGAGGTGCGATTCGCTGTGAAAATATTTATGGATCAATTAATATTTAAAGATTGACCCGTCTGATAATATTTTCTTATTATATCCCCGTTGTTGTTCGTTTTATATTAAGGAAAACTTATCAGATTCAGCATATGATTGATATGAATTTTTTTCTTCCCCCTAATCGCGATTCGTATTAAAAGAAAGCGGCATAATGGTAAACACGAAAGAGACGTTTGATTTGGGTTCGCCGGTATTCGATTATGAGGATTTTTTATATCGGATTGATGGTGATGTTGATCTGTTAAAAGAAGTCATTGAAATCTTTCTTGAAGATACCCCGGCCCTGCTGGCGAACTTATATGCCGGAATAAGGAACGGTGATGCCGAAGTTGTTGAAAGGGCTACTCATACCCTGAAAGGGTCGGCGGCGAACATCTCAGCCAAACGACTGCAACAACTTTCTCATCATGTTCAGCAGGCGTTAAAAAAAAATGATGTGGCATATATCGAGCTGTTTATTGAAGATTTAGAAGAAAATTATGAAAAACTGGATCAGGTGTTAAGAGGCTATCTGTTAGAATGATACATTTCCTCTTTTAAGGGATACTCCCGATGGGTCCAGAATTGTCGATACATGGCATTTACGACCCGGTTAAACAGAATTATGATGAGTTCATCACAAGGTATTTTTCTTTCCAGCCTATGGTTGAGACTGTCATGGCGCTCAATTTGAATTTTTAAGCTTTCCATTCCTTTTAAAATAGTGACAATCTTTTCCCGATTGGCTGACGGCAATTGTGGCTTATACGTGGTGTCTTCCCATTTTTTTCTGTATCTGGCAATCTGTCCCGATGAGCTTTTATAAATCTGCTGCCCATGTTTTTTCAGGTAGGGCTTGGAATTGATTCGCATCTTGATGGCTTTTTTAATGACTTTTTTTTCACTTAGCAACTCGTCTTTGAGCATTTCAATGACTGGTTCCGGCAGTTTTATGTCCAGATCGCTGAATTTGTCCGAATGCATTTTAATCTTTCTGTGACACTCCACGGCAGCCGTATTCCAAAATATCCAGCTGATACTTTTTAAAATATCGGGTAGCGGTTTATTCTCTCTGACCGCTTTTTTTTTAATTTCAAAGATTTTGTGCATCAGTTTGGCTGTTTTTAAAAACAGGGTTTTGCCGGTGGCCACGTTGAAAATCATGCCGATGGCCGCATACCAGTCCTGCATATACAGAACGCGGGTAGTTTCTTTACCAAAAAGTTTGTATAAATCTTTGTTTTTGAATAAATGATGCGGAGTCATGAACGGGAAAGTGCCGGCAAGCAGGGGTTGCCTCATTCCGGCGAGATCATCGGGATGAAGGTGAACCGCTGTTTCCAGATCAATTAAGCCTAAAGAATAAGCTTCGGGGTCATTTAAAAAATTATCCGCACCATCAAAGTTTCCGGCTATAAAAATATTGTCCGGCTTTAAATCCCTGATGGCAACCTGCTGATTCCTTAGATGATATAGAAGACTCAGAGTGTTAACGATTAACCCTTCAATGTTTTTCCGGTTATTGTCGAAAATCTTTTTGCTGATATATTTTTCTGAAATACCCCTGTATTGAAATATCGCCGCCTCTTTTTCCTCCATCAAAATGTCAAGCAGCTGGTTAAGGTCTTCTATGAAAATATCGGAGAGTTCGTTTTCGTCAACTTCCAGTTTTTCTCCCGCCAGTTTATGGTAAAACCATTCCTGCTTTTTGTAATCCGGTACAGTTTCATAATTTTCATGCTGGGGAAGAAGAATATCAATGATTTTGCCATACTCGTGGTAGAGATTGTTGATTTTGAAAAAAACGTCATCATGCTGATTGCCGTAAAGCGCCTCAAACGCATAGATATCCTCAAAAATGCTGGTGTTGTTCAACATCTCATTTTGGGCGTGTGTTTTGTCATGAATTTTTTTGATCACCTGGTTGAAAAAATCGCTGCGGGACAGGCTCATGAAAAGCACAAATCCTTTGCCGATTTTTAAGTGCTTCTGAAGACGGGGATGAGATGTCAGCATTTTTATGTATTTATCTTCAAGCTGTCCCGGATCTGTTTCAGAAGAAAAGCTTAAATCCGGCACCATATTTAAAATAGCGGACAGGCTGGGGGAAAGGGACTGGATGGTTGGGGTCAGCTGGTCGACGATATGACGTTCGTTGTTAATGTATGTCAGGTATTTCTCAAAATCGGTAAATGGTTTGGGCGGTATTTTAATGACCAGCTGTTCATCATAGATGACTTTATAACAGGTGCTTTTACTTTCAACCGCATCACCCAACTGACAGATACTCATGCGGCGGGTTTCCCATTCCACACCACATCTGACACGAAGTTCATAAATCTCATCCGGCCCGGAGGCAGAAGGGAGCAGTTCATATTCCAATGCTTTGGAACCCGGATTCGGATTTTTGCATTGCAGTCTAAACAGGTTCAGAAAAAAATCGATAATCTGTTCTTTATCCGACATGGTCATGCCTTGTTGTGTGTCAATTTGGCCTTGGTCACCGTTTCGGCCATCTTTTCCGTAGGGTGCGGGGTTTATCCCCGCCCGTTTTCCGTAGAGCCCGGTATCCAGAGATAAGAATGACTCACACCTTCGTCATACTCGTTTTTCGGGAGGGCATAAAGCCCTCCCCT
>JAQIBZ010000103.1 GCA_027858815.1 Desulfobacteraceae bacterium | reverse complement strand
ATTGAAAAATTAACTGCTGGTATAAAATCTTTTTCAATTTTCGGCTACTATTGTGATATCTCACGAAATTCCAAAAAATATTCCGCAATACTGATGAAATTGCCCGGCCGGGCATTGATAACACTTCCGCAAACTACGTCATAACCAGATTTGTGTGCTCGCATTATTTGCTGAAGCCAGGATGGATCTACGATGCAGTCAGAATCTGTAAACGCGATGAATTCACCAAAAGATTTCTCAATACCGATATTCCTTGCTACAGCTGGAATTGTTTTTTGGCTAAGATGGAAATAACGCACCCGTGGCTCATAGCTTTTCATTATCTCCGGGGTTTGATCTTCAGAGCTATCCACCACAATAATTTCATACGGCACGCTTACGAGCTGATTAATGACAGAATCAAGGCATTGTCTGATGGTATGCATTGAGTTATAGGATGGGATAACAACAGATATAAACGGTGCACGCTTCATAGTGAATTTCCCAAATATGTTTCTCATTGATCCCAATAGGGATTCTTTCTTCTTAGTAGGCGCAATACATTCGCAAGCCTTGTGCTGGAATGCGCCCCTATAATGTTTTTGATAATTCGGTAAGAGGTTACTTTGATGAGAGAAAAATATAAAATCCAGGGGAAAGTTGTCATGGGAATATCCTTCCAGATCAATAATGTCTCTCCCAGCATTTTTTTTTTGGCCTCAAGACTGTATGACAGCCCTCCCATTGACATCCGAATAATTACTTCATTTATATAATATGCATTTCTGGATTTTAATTTACGGAATAAAAAATCCTTGTCACCACAAATCTTATAGCGCTCATTAAAGCCGCCGCTATTTTCAAACAATAATTTATGGTGAAACGAACCCGAATGAACCAGAAATCCGCCCCGCTTAAACCTTTTTTTCACGATTTCCCAAGAATCGTTTACTTTTTCAACAACACGCTGTTTTTTATCTGAATAAAGCTCAACCTGACCATATGCATAAAGACAATCATGATTAATGGCATCTTTTAGTTTCGGAACCACCCTTGCCAACACCCCCGCATCCACAAAAAAATCGTCCGCGCCGATAAAACAAATCCAGTCCCCTTCGGCATGATCCAGGGCCTTGTTCCAGGCATGATAAATCCCCCGGTCCGGCTTACTTTCCCAGTATGTGATTTCTTTATCATAACGCTTCAGCAATTCCACCGTCCCATCCGTGGAGACCCCATCCATAATAATCAATTCTTTATTTGGATAAGTTTGATGAACAATGCTGTCAATACACCGCTCAAGCGTTTCTTCGCCGTTGAACACTGCAACAATGATCGTTATCAATGTATTAATTGGCCTCACCTCTGCTTCTTGTCCACGAGACACCTCGCCTGACCTCTTTCGCTGGATTACCTGCTATAATCACACCGCTATCTTTAAAGCTTTTAACGACGATGGAACCAGTGGCAACAATAGAATTCTCCGGGAGAGAAACCCCTTTTAGTATTACACTGTGGGCGCCAACCCAAACATGGTCATTAATGATGATATTGCCTGCAAAATTAATCCGGTTACCACTAATAGAATCGATAATCGAATGGGAATCACCGGTTCGTAGATCAATATCATATGCAAACATGCAATCATTGCCGATTTCAATACAGGAATTAGGTTCTGTTAAAGCTATATGAACATCCCCAAAACTGGATTGACTACCAATGCTCAAACAGCAACTGCTGTCTTCAAACCATATGCACCCATTTTTCATACGACAAGCAGGACCACTATGAACTTTATGATTATCTCCGCGAATAAAAAATATAGTTCCATTCAGAATACTATTTTTTTCAATTATAATTGAATTATTATCACCTCTAATATCGATCTTTACATTGCTTAAAATAGCATTAGAATATTGGATAATATTCCTCTTGCCTTTAACTTTCCTGTCAACAGCATTAAAAATTTTTCCATAATACATCTTTCGAATTAATCCACCGAAAAAAGGATATCGGACATCAAGACGACGATAAATTTTTGTAAAAAATATTTTCAGACAGAAAAAATGGACACCACCCTGATTTCTAATTCTCGGTTTTTGTCATCTTTGGGGCCAAAATACGCCCCTATGATATTTCAATAAAAAATCCGCAGAAGCATTTGAATCAGATGCAACACGTTGCTATTGAGTAGTGCATGGGGTCACCCACCTTGATTTGTGATTTCAAGCATGCAAACCGTTCCCCAAGTTCCTTTTCCGCCTTAAGCCATTGCCT
>JAQIBZ010000473.1 GCA_027858815.1 Desulfobacteraceae bacterium | reverse complement strand
AATTATAATTATGGTAAACACAACTCTTAAATTCCATTAGGGAAAAGTTTTATGCAAAAACAAATAAACACGATAAGCATGATGTTATTAATTACAATTCAAGAGACCTGATTGAAAAGTTGGCCTTGATCATCGTTTCGGCCAAAGCAGGTTTGTCATTCCCGAATGTTTCTATTGGGAATCCAGTTATGTGTTATTCCGAACATAGATTCCGGCTAAGCTTGTCCTCGAATGTTTCTATCGGGGAAACATGCCGGAATGACATTGTGCTGGCCGAAACGATGACTAAAGCCGAAAAGTTAATCAATGCCCCGGCAATTATTGGAATCTGGTAGTTGCTGAATTTAATGCTGCCGCTAAATGCTCAGAATTTAATCGTTTTATCAAGCATATTCCGAAACCTGAAATTCTATTGCAACACGAATCAAAAAAATCACACCTTGAACTCACGCATGAGGGTCTTATATTGCTTTTATGAAGAAAAATGGATCTGATGCGATAGGGGAACTAAAATGAAACCATTGGACCGAAGGAAATTTTTATCCAAAATGCTTACCGGCATGAAAGCACTTCCGGTAATGGGGCTTTTGCCCCCATCGGTTCTTTCGGCTGCAATCGATCAGGCTACTGATAAAACATTGCACTATCGCCCGTTAAACGGAGATCTTCTGACAGACATCGTCAAACGAAAATTGCACCACGGCCCGGACCGGTTTGAAAATCCCCTGGGCCTTTCCCGCGATGGACGCTTTGGCGAACTGCTGGAATGGAAATTTTTCAGCTTCAATAAGTTCAGCAGTCATCTGGATGAACAGCCGGTCATTCCTTTAACCGTCAACTGGGATGCGGTGAAAGATCATTCGGGCCTTTCGGTGACCTATTTAAAACACGCCGGGCTGTTTATCAAAGATCATGACCGCCATATCATCGTAGATCCGATTTTTGAGGATATTTTCTGGTTTATCGAAGACTTCAGTCCGCTTGCCTTTGATGTGCAGAAAATGCCGCAGCCGGACGATATTCTCATTACCCATGGTCATTACGATCATCTGGATATGTCATCTCTGAGTCTGTTTAAAAAGGATGCACATGTCATCAGCCCGTTAGGATACAATTTGGAATTTAAGGAACTGGGGCTTGATAACCGGACACAGCTCGACTGGTTTGGTGCCCACACCGCCAATCAGCAGGAAATCCTGCTTCTCCCCTGTAATCACTGGACAATGCGGAGTCCCATTGAAGGGCCGAATACCTCTTTATGGGGGTCTTATATCATCCGGAGCAAAAGCGGGTACACCATTTATGTGTCCGGTGACACCGCTTATTTTGACGGTTTCGAACAAATCGGGAACGCGTTTAATATTGATCTGGCCATCATCAACCTGGGCGCTTACGAGCCCAGATGGTTCATGGCTCCGAGTCATATGAATCCTGAAGAAACCGTCCGGGCATTTGTGGAACTGAAGGCAAAAAAAATAATGATCGTTCACTGGGGAACCTTTCGCCTGGGAGACGAACCCGTCCATTTCCCGCCCATGCAAATCCGAAAAGCACTGGCAAAAGAAGGGCTTGAAGATCGGCTGGTCGACCTGAAACAGGGTGAGACTTATTTTATAAACTAATTGAACCGTTCACAAGAGCCGTCCGTAAAAGGTTTTAGCATATAACTCAAATCACTTTCCCGGGTCGGGTAGGGGCTGACAATGCTTTGACGATATAACAGGTCTGCCGGGGTCTGGTTGAGCATGGCCTGTCTGATGGTATTGATCATCCCCGACGCATTGTCAGACAGGATGTGGGCGCCTAAAATCCGGTTATCCGCGTCTGTGAGCAGTTTGTAGGCGGCATGTTTTAAACCGACACGCCGGTACGTGGGCCACCTGAGGTTTTTGGCAAAGCTTCTGTGATACGTCTGCCCGGTCTGTTTTAAAGCAGCCTCCGTCTGGCCGATCATGGCAAGCTGGGGGTAGGTAAAAAGGACTGAGGGCACGGCCTGGTAATCCATCCGGACTTTTTGGCCCCGTTCCATGTCGGCCAGAATCGTTTCTGCTGCCACCAGCCCTTCCTGGTCTGCTACGCGAGCAAGCTGAATCGTTGCCGCACAATCACCGATCGCAAAGATCCGGGGACTGGTCGTCCGCATGAAGCCATCAACGCTAATACCGCGGGCCGAATACCGGACCCCGGTTTTGTCCAGACACAGGCTCTCCAGATCAGGTATCCGTCCGGCCCCATGCACCACCAGATCGGTTTCAAAACCGTTTCCTTGTGCGGTCTGGATAAAGAACCGGTTATCCTGTTTTTCTATTTTTTCGATCTGAACGTTGCATTTTATATCCACGCCTTCGGCTTTGGATGCCTCAACCAGGAGATCTGCCATTTCAGGGTCAAACGGGCCCAGAGGGCGTTTGCCGACCTCTATGATGAGCGATCGCTGGTGAGCCGCCCCCAGCCGTGCGGCAAAATGGGCGAACTCAAAAGAAATAAATCCGCCCCCGATAAATACGATATCTTGCGGAAGCGCATCTAATTCAAGAAACTCGTCGCTGGTCACAATATGCGACATGCCCTCTATGGGCAGCGGCATCGGCCGGGCGCCGGTTGCCAGAATAACATATTTTTTGGAAATATTTTCTCCGTTTACCGAAAGGGTGTCGTCATTTACGAAACTGGCGGAACCTTTCAGATATTCTATTCCGGATTTTTCAAGGCCGCGAATGGTGCTTTCCGGAATGGGGTTCGTGAACTGCCGTTTCTGGTCTATTACCTGCTTCCAGTTTCCTTCAGCTGCGGCAGTAATTCCTTTGCCTTTCAGATGACGGGACCTGGCAATGGTCTCAGCAGCTTCATACAGCCATTTTTTTGCCTGGCAACCGGCCAGCGCGCAGACTCCCCCAGGCCGGTCCGACTGTTCGACCATGGCAACTTTCAGCCCTTTTTCATTCAGATAATATGCCGCTGTCTGGCCGGCAGTCCCGCATCCCACGATGACAATGTCATATGTTTTCATAATGAGTAACTCCCTGCCGCAGGTTGTTTTAAAATGTAATCCAAAGCATGACGCAATCGATACAGACACTTTGCCTGGATATGCTTAAATTTATTTTATCATAAAACAGAAATTA
>JAQIBZ010000648.1 GCA_027858815.1 Desulfobacteraceae bacterium | reverse complement strand
TTTATGAAAAATTGTATTCATGCTTTTTTTCATTAATGGCAAAGAAATCCAATATAATACAATTCCCAAGGCGTCAGCTGCAACATCAAACAATGAAAACATCCGATACGGGAGAAAGTATTGAATTGTCTCAATAGCCACACCATAAACCATTAACGGGAGGAATATGGATGAAAAGAACTTTTTTCCAGGAAATGAGAAATCAGCCAGCAGGGATAAAACAAAAAAAGCAAAAATATGATTCAATTTGTCGTTAATGCCGGATACCACCGGATACTCCAGAGGGGTTGTGGCCAGAATCAGGATGCCTGTTACAGCGGCTGTCAGAGATATTCTGAAAACAAAGATTTTGGATTTTGAAAGGTTCATATTCAATCCGGATTAGGTCATCAAATAACAGTCAATTCCGTCTAACGCCATATGGATGCTCAGGCCGAGTCCGAGAATCCGGGATTTCGGAATCAGCGTCATCAGCAGGTAACAGCAAATCGCCAGGTAGCTGTGCATCGGATGAAAACCGATACTGCAGCGGTTCGGATCAAATACCAGAGATGTCAGCAGATGATCGAAATCCACAATCATTGTTGCCAGCATAATGGGCCAGGCTTTTTTCCACTGTGCAGGAAATGCCCATCTGGCAGCAAGCCCGGGAACAATGAAGTGGAGCAGCAGGTGAATGATTTGGCGATACATTATCGATGCAGATTCAGTAATTTACAACTTAAAAAATGATAAACCGCCGCATTAAACCACCACATGGGAATGGCGATAAAGTCGATATATTTCAACTTAGATGCCTCCCAGATAAACAGATAGCTGCCGGTGACATGATGGTAGGCAAAACCATTGGCATATTCCAGTATTACGCCCATGATTCCGATAACTAATATCCGTTTTAAGGCGCTGGTATACTTAGGTATGAACCATGATCTGTAAACAATGTAAATCACCACCACAGACAGCCCCCAATTGGGCAGTGTTTCAAAACTGAACCAGTGGTAAGGTGACCCCGGATATATCCATCCCCATTTCCCGGTGGCCAGAAAATAGAGTCTGTTCTGAAAAAGTTCAAGCAGCCATAGAATGGGTGCAATGACAATGACCTGTTTGAAGATTCGACTTAAATGCTTCATGGCTTTTCTTCCCGTTATTGGCAAATCTGGAACTCACTACGGTCAGGACTGCCGCAAATGTCAATGTCTTTTCGGATGGATCGGACTTAGAGATCCCATTGGGCATCAGCGCTGATAATTGAATTGTCCAATCAAAAGAAATCTTTTTTGCACCACAGAGGGCACAGAGAACACAGAGAGAAAGACGTTTCTATAATTTTTTTCTCAGTGATCTCCGTGTTCTCTGTGATCTCTGTGGTTAATCTTATCTTCCGGGTACGATTATCCGTGACTCATCTTTCTGCTGCATTTGCTGTTGTGTTTGCTGTTGCTTCTGCATTTCCTGCATTTTTACAATCATCTCCTGCAACGCCTGCTTCATGGTCGCAGGGAATACCTCGATGGCTTCTCCGATGGTTTTAGCCGTCAGCTCAGACTGGATAGGCAAAGGACCTTCCGGAGACATCAGCTGGGTATGGCCGATAAATACTTCTGTCCGGGCATCATCGCCAGAACCGTCGGTTTTTATGGGGATCAGTCTCCTGATGGAACCGACTTTCAGGTCGGTGATGGATTCTTCACGATACAGCGTGTCTTTGTCTATTACGAAATTGATGTTCTGGATTTGTTCCTGTCCGTTCATTAAATGCCTCCATGCATTATGGGTGAATAATTTAAAATTACCTACACGAATCAAAAGGGTAAGGCAATGGAAGTTTTTCCCTGATTTCTCATGAAGAATTAAAAAGAAACAGATAGATATTGTTACAATTAGTTATGTAAGAAATCAGGATAAATTGATGGAAACCCATTTTTTAACATCCGGAAAGGGATACTGCTCCAGAGCGCCAAAATTTGGCATTGCCTTTACTTTAAGCTTGGCAAACATCGGGGTGTATATGCCGCACAGGAATTTGGTAAGATTGGCAGCCCCGGCATGTTGATCAACCGCCTGAATAAATTCGCCGGTTAATTCATTAAAATTCAAATCAGAAAGCGGTCTTAAGCGGGCGGTCTTTTCCAGTATGATTTTCTCGTTTTTACAAAATGAACAATGCCCGCAATGTTCTTTTTCAAGGGTTTCTCCAAAATATTCGGCAAGCTGACGGCTGATGCAAGAGCGGCTTTCAAAAAAGTCGACCATCTGGTGGATTCTTTTGATACCGTGGGATTCTTTTTGTGAAAATAGTGTATGCATTTTTTCCGTCACTGCATCAATGTCAAATGCCTGAGTTAATATATCATAGACTTCAACAGCCTGGCGGGTCTGGAGTTCAATCCATCCTTTTTCATTAAAATATTCCAGGGCAGTAATTATTCGTTTCCGGTCGGTTGCATAATTGTTGAGAATTCCGTCAACATCTACTGAGGTCCAGATCTTTTTTGTCTGGCAGAAAGAAAAGACGGTAAAGACAAACTGTTTCCGTTCCTCTGAAAAATTTTTAATGATGGTTTCCGGTTCTTTAAGGAATTTAAATTCATATTCGTCAAAATACGTGGTTTTCGGACGAATAATACCTTCCATGGAAAGGTAAACCAGCAGGGTTTTTAATGGCAGCGCACGGATATTAATTTCATTTGAAAGTCTTGAAAGTTTAAACTCCCAGATAAACCCTTCGTTTTGTTTTATTGTTTGAATCAGTTGCCGGATGGACTTTTTGTCTGGTGTATCTCCGTAAATGAAATTTTCCAGAACATTGATGCCGTCACGGTTGGCAAGTACCTGACATAAGGCCAATTCTCCATCTCGTCCGGATCGGCCGATTTCCTGACTGTAGTTTTCAATGGATTTGGGCAGATCATAATGGATGATTCTGCGGATGTTATTTTTATCAATTCCCATACCAAATGCGATGGTTGCAACAATACAAGCAACAGAACCATCCATGAACCGGTTCTGGATACTCTCCCGTTCATTGTTTTGCATGCCCGCATGATAGGCATGGGCGTTCATGTGGTTGTTACATAAAAATGCGGCAATGGTTTCAGCGGTTTTCTGCAACGTCACATAGACGATGGTGGGCGCGTCAGGTGCTCTTTGGATCCTTTTTAAAAGAATGTTTTTTTTGTCCGCTTCCACAGTCGGCGTTATTTTTAAAAAGAGATTTTCACGGTAGAATCCGGTGATCACAACATTTTCCCGGGCAATGTCAAGTTTTTCGCACATGTCGTCAATGACCGGCGGCGTCGCAGTGGCTGTCAGCAGAAGTGTCTGCGGGATGTTGAATTCTTTTTGATAATGGGGCAGTTTTAAGTATTCCGGCCGGAAATTGTGTCCCCACTCGGAAATACAGTGGGCTTCGTCAATCACCAGCAGGGAAATCCGCATGTTCTGCAGGTGATACCGGAATCGTTCATTTTTAAACCGCTCAACCGAGATCATCAGAATTTTCAGCTCACCGGTTTTAGCTTGTTCAAAAATTCTATTGGTCTGCTCCCGGTCCAGGGTGGAGTCCAAACGGGCGGCAGGAATTTGGTGCGCGGTCAGAAAGTCCAGCTGGTCTTTCATTAAGGAGAGCAGGGGGGATACCACCAGGGTCATCTCCGGCAACAGCAAGGCCGGGAGCTGGTAACATATTGATTTCCCGGCACCTGTCGGGAAAATGGCAGCAGCAGAGTTCCCGTCCAGAATTTTGGAAATAACGTCTTTCTGCCCTTGTTTAAAAGTGCTGAACCCGAAATATCTTTGTAATTCTTTTTCCGGCATTTTTTCTCCAGACATTGCCATTTAGCCCTTAGATGTTTAACGGGCGGGGATAAACCCCGCCCCTACGGAAAAGGCATTAAATCCTACACTAAATAACATTATCGCATTGTTAAAAGATTAAATTCAAGGAGTTCGTTATTACTTTAACGATAAATCTGCCATCGGCCTTGATTCATTCATTGGCAAGGCATTCCGGGATGAAGCTGTAGCTCGGCTACCGCGAATTCCGGATTAACCATTTCCCAAGTGGCTTTGTTAAAAGCTTCAGCAATCTTATAAAATATGGCAAGGCGTGCTGAAATTTTTCTTTTTTATAAGTCGTTATGTCTGTCATCGGTTTTGATTCATTCATTGGCAAGGCATTCCGGGATGAAGCTGTAGCTCCGCTACCGCGATTCCCGGATAACGCAGCCAGTGGATGAATCAAGGCCGATGATATTTAATGCCATTTGAAGAAGCGTAGCCCCACCGAAAAAAAGAAAACTCCAATGGATAAAAGAGCGGCTGCAGGCCACATAGCTTCCGTAAACCCGGCGCCTTCAATAAAAATACTTCTTAACCCGTCAGCGAGTATTGTCATGGGTAGTTTTTGAATAAAGGGAATACACCAGTCCGGAAAATTATGATAACTGAAAAAGACCCCGGAAAGAACCATCATGGGCATGACTACGGCATTGACCAGGCCGTTGCCGATTTCCGTGTTGGACGTGCGGCAGGAAACAAAAATTGCAATGCCGCCGAATGCGATATTACCGGCGAGAAAAATGGCAAATAAACCGGTGATGCTTCCCTGTATGGTGATATTAAAGACCAGCCAGGCAAAGAGAAAAAGCAGGGAAGATTCAATCAGGTTCATGGCCATTCTGACCGTCATCAGCGAAATCAGAAAATAGGATCTTTTCATGGGCGTGGCAACCATTCGTCTCAACAGCTTTTTGGACCGTTTGTCGATCATGCCGTAACTCATGCCCCACATGCAGGACATCATGATTCCCATTGCCATCAGACCCGGTACCAGAAAATCAATGTATCGGGTGCCGCGAACAGTCAACGGCTGGATGCTTTCTATGTTTTTTCCATCCGGGTTATTGTTTTGATTGAAAATATTGGACAGCTTCAGGTAAGAAAAATGGGCGTCAGTGTTTAATGGATCAAAATGGTATTCAATGCGGCCATTTTTTTCATCCATGATAATACCCAGATTGCCGCGTTTTAAAAGGACCTCGGCCTGGCGCCAGTTTGTTTTTTCAAAAACAAACGTGGTGTTTCCCAACTTTTTATCCGAAAGCGTAATTTTATATTGCGTTGGTTTGTTTTCGGCAGATTCAATTTTATCAGCGTGATTTTCCAGAAAGGATTGGATCAATAATTTGTTTTCTGTGTTTTCGGAAAGCCCATGGTTACTTTCAATCACTGCCACATGACGGACAATGTCGGTTTGACTGGTAAAAGCAATGCCCAGTCCCAAGGCCATAAGAATGGGGAAAATAATTCCCCAGAAAATAACCGCCGGTTGACGGATAATTTCTTTAAAATGGGCCGATATCAGCTGGGCCAGCTGTTTTTGCCGAATCCGATTATTCATGTAAATGCCTGCCTGTCATCGAAGTAAACAGGTCATTCAGTGTCTTTCGCCGGCATTCCATATGACTGAGACGAAGATCATTTTGGTTCAGAAAATCTAAAAATTCCGGCAATTGTCTTTCCATCCGGCTTAACGCAATGACGCCATTATCCCGGGCAGCATCCCACTGGATCTGAAAATTCAGATCGGTGTGCGCCGGAACCTGTTGATTGTTCGTTTTATCCAGGACAAATTCGATCACTTTATCACCATTATCTTTTTCAAGTAGCTCTTCTAATGTCCCCTGTTTTAGAATTCGGCCCTTGTCGATAATGATAATTCTTTCGCACAGCTGTTCGGCCTCTTCCATATAATGCGTGGTCAGTACCAGCGATGTGTGCGAGTGTTCTTTTAATTGTTTGAGAATTGACCAGATTTCACGCCTTGCATTGGGGTCCAGGCCGGTAGTGGGTTCATCTAAAAGTAAAATTTTTGGATTGTTGAGCAAGGCGATACCCAGCGCAAGTCTTTGCCGCTGGCCACCGGAAAGATTGACCACATAAGATCCGGCTTTTTCCTCAAGGCTGATAATGCTGATGATTTCATCAGCCCGTTGCCGGTCTAATTCGTAGAAACTGGCAAATAATTTGAGTGTTTCAAAAACAGTCAGCCGGTCAATAAAATGGGTTTCCTGCAGGCAAAGGCCGATGATCCGATGAAGTTGTCTTTCATTGCCTTTCCATTTTTTACCCATAATGAGAATATCGCCTTGATCGGGCTTCTGAATGCCTTCGATCATTTCCATCAGGGTTGTTTTGCCGGCCCCATTGGGGCCGAGCAATGCCACGGACTGGCCTTTGAATATTTTGAAATCAACCCCTTTGACTGCCTGGACAGCCTTAAATGATTTGCAGACCTGATTGACTTCAATGACCGGATTTTTTTTCATATTAACCGGCTATGAGCATCCCGATGAACAGTCACATCCGCATCCTGATCCACAGTCAGACGTCTGACTCGATGTTTTGCTGATGCCGACGACTTCAATTGCAAATGTCAGTGCTTTACCGGCCATGGGGTGGTTTAAGTCTACTGTCACTTTTTCATCATCAACAGCAACAATGGTTGCCGGGATTTGTTGACCGTTTCCGTCATGAAGCCCGACTGTCTGGCCGACTTCAGGATTCATTTCCGGCGGCACATCCGCCCGGGGAAATGCTTGTGTGAGGCTTTCGTCAATTTTACCGTATGCATCTTCCGGTTCTAATGTGAAGGTCTTTTTTTCATTTAGGGTCATGCCTTCTAATGCTTGTTCAAACCCTTTTATTAATTGGCCGGCACCCATCTGAATTTCCAAAGGCTGGCGTCCCTGACTTGTATCAAATACGTCTCCGTTTTCCAGAGTTCCGGTATATTCCACACTGACAAACATGTCTTTTGCAACTTTTTCCATGAGACTCTCCTTTTTAATAATTAAAATTTCTTGTAAACTTATATATCAATCAGAAAAAGTCAAGTCGTGTGGCGTAAATCCGAATTTCTTTATCGTGATGTGCT